>JBEKAD010000469.1:0-5444 GCA_050018435.1 Terriglobia bacterium | reverse complement strand
TAAGTCCCGGTCACCGGGATCAGTCCTTCTTTCGCCAGGCCCGCCGCAACTTCCATCATGTTCTGCTCGGCAATCCCCACGCTGAAGACTCGATTTTTGCGCTCGGGATGCTTGGCCTCGAAATCCGTAATCTTGATCGAGCCGGAGATGTCGGCATGCACGGTCACCACGCGCTCATCGGCGCCGGCGATTTCCAGCCCGCGCCCAAAGCCCATGCGCGTGGGGTCCATGTCCACCTTCATCGTCGCGCCGGCATTCCACCAGTAATCGTGCCGGAACTGCGGGACACCGGCCCGCGCCTTGATGGCGGCGGTTTGGGCGTGCGCCTGGGCCTGCGCCAGCATGGCCGCCTGCCGTTCGGCGGGCACGGCCGGCGTGGCGAGATCGATCATGGCTTTTTCAAACTTTTCGCGATCGGGGGCTATGCCGTGCCAGCCCGCCTGGTTTTCCATGAAAGAAACGCCTTTTCCCTTCACCGTATGAGCGATCACCAGGGAGGGGCGGCCGGCAGTCGCGGCAGCGCGCTCAAAGGCCGAAAGAATTTCACCCAGGTCGTGCCCGTTGATCTCCAGGACGTTCCACCCAAAGGCCGCGTACTTTTCGGCGAGGGGATCGACGTTCATCACGTCGCGGACCCGGCCGTCAATCTGCAAATCGTTCTTATCGATAATCCCGCACAGGTTATCGAGCTTGTAGTGCCCCGCCGCCATGGCGGATTCCCAAATGCTTCCCTCCTGCTGCTCGCCATCCCCCATAATGCAGTAGACCCGGTACGGGCGGCCCGCCAGTTTCCCCGCCAGCGCGTTGCCCACCGCCACTCCCAACCCCTGCCCCAGGGAGCCGCTGGAGACTTCCACGCCCGGCAATTTCAGACAATTGGGGTGCCCCTCAAACCTCGCGCCGAACTGCCGCAGCAGCACGGTATCATCCAAGGGGAAATACCCCGCCTTCCCCAACGCCACGTAAAGTGCCGGCGCCTTGTGGCCTGCTGACCAGAAGACGCGGTCGCGCTGCGGCCAAGCGGGATCCTTGGGGTCGTGATTCAGCACCCGCAGATAAAGCGCCGCGGCGATGTCCATGATGGAGAGCGTGCCCCCAGGGTGGCCCGACCCGGCGGCAAAAATGTCAATCAGGTCGACCGCTCGCATCTCAGCGGCGGCTTGTTTCAGTTCCTCAAGGCCCAGGCGTGGACCGCGTTGCTCAATGGTAGAACCCATTTCCTTGTCCTCCTCGGACGAGCATCGGGCATTGCCTCACATGGGTGCGAGGATTGACGCGGCAGCGGCTCTGCCCCCAAAGCCGGCCGCGGAAGATTCTTGGGTTGACTTTGCGATCCCGAGCGTGGAATCTATCTGCTTACCCTTCAATACGATAGCGTCGCCAATCGACTCCATGGAAAAACGTCCCTGCGTTCGCACCCCACAGGCTCCGGAACCGGTCCCCCGTACCCAATGGCCCTGCATTGCACGCGCCGAGCCACCCCGACTGCTTGCTCGACTGCCGGTGCCGCAACCGCCAGCTAGTGGTCCAGTTTGGATCTCGACGGGTGGGTCACTTTAATGTTGTAGTGGCGAGCAAGTGTAGCGTGACCTTAAGAACAGGTCCGCCCTACGCTTGCTTGTGTATTCATAAACACGTATAAGTTATCATGTTAAGAACCGCTGAATAAGGCAAAACGCGGCTCACTCTGCGCGAGGGTTATCTGACGCAGCGACCCTCTGGAACCACTCTCGGCAGGATTGCGGGCTTATCCTCCGCAGTGGGGCATGCGAGCCGCCGGCTCGATCGGATTTCAACGAGGTGGAGCCGGGGACGGAAATGCGAGTATATCGCAATGTGACACCTCCGAAACTGTCACAGGAGCACTAGCTTCGCGTATGCGCAGGCATTAGGATCATGCGTGAGAGTTGGAAGAGCGTGGCAACGGGGGCGATAACTTTGGGGGCTTGCCGCACCGCTCGGGAGGAGGACGAATCATGAAGATCGTGCTCGACGTTGACAAACTGCTGAAAGAGGGCCGAATAACCCAGGAAGAATACACACGCCTCCGGCAGTTCAGCCGCGAGGCGACCCGCCGGACGGCTTTCAACATTCTGGTTGCCTTCGGAGTGCTGGCAACCTCAGGCGGCATTCTGGCGTTGAATCCGTCAGGCCTTACAGCTCTCGTCATGGGCCTTGCGGCGCTTGCCCTGGGTGTTGCCCTGATATCCGGAAGGCTCCTCTCGGTCAAGTTCACCGAGGAGTGGCGTCTGCTCGGCGTAATCCTGGTGATCGTCGGCGCGGTGGGCACCGTCGGAGGCGCTTATTACGCGGTCCCCGGCTTGGCGGAGATGGTCGCGGACGCCTTGGCCGTCATGGGGAGGTTCTACGAACATCACACCTTCTTCTGCCTCTTGTTGATTACGATACTTCTCCTGATCGCCTCCGTACTTACCAAAACCAGCGCGCTGGCGGCGCTGGCGGTGTTCCCATTGTCGGCCGCGGTAGGAAACATGACCGGGTATTGGCACGCGACCTACTGGCTGGAGATCCGCCAGCCGGCGTTGACCATCTGCCTGTTCAGCGCTCTGAGTCTTGCGGCATATCAGTTGAGTCTGCGAGTTCCCAACGATTACGAAGGGATCGCCATCGTCTTTTCCAGGACAGCCCTTTTCTTCGTGAATTTTGGGTTCTGGGTGGGATCGCTGTGGGGCGACTATCTTTGGAAAGAGCCGCATTATGCGTGGTGGTTTAATCCGGATCAGCCTCTGATCCCAGCGTGGGTCTTCGCGATTGGATGGGCCGTGGTCCTCGTGGCAACAGGCCTCTGGGCAGCCCGGGCGAATAGACGCTGGGTCGTTAACCTCTTGACGGTGTTCGGGGCCATCCACTTCTATACGCAGCTCTTCGAGCAGTTGGGCGCTTCCCCTGGCGCGTTTTTGGCATCGGGCATCGCCGCACTGGGAATCGCCTTTTTCATCGTGCGCTATAATCGGATGGCGAAAAGGGCAGTCGAGGGAAGCAGCGCGTCTTGAGACCCGGCAAGGAAGCAATGGGATAAAAGGGCCGCAGGGCTCTTAATGCCCCCAATCTTTCGCCTGGATAGAACCATCATGACCCACCGCGAACGCATTCTGACGGCCATCCGTGGCGAAGTCCCTGACCGGCTGCCCTGGGTTCCACGCCTGGAATTCTGGCATCGGGCGCGCCTGCGGCAAGGTACGCTGCCCCCGGAGCTTTGTTCCCTCACCCTCACCGAAATCACGGAACGCCTGGGTGTGGGGTGCTATTCTTCCATCCCCGACTTCACCGACGTCGCGAACGCTGATGCCATGATCGACCGGGCGCTGGGCATCCTCCATCATCCCGTCCTTCCCTACCGCGTGACTCTGGAGAATGTGGACCGCCGCGTCATCCAACGTGGACAGGAGACCGTCGTCGAATACCACACGCCGCTCGGGTCCATTCGCACCTGCATGGTTTTCACGGAGGAAATGCTGAACTCGGGTGTGTCCGTGCCTTGGACCGTCGCCCATGCTATTCGCGCGCCGCGGGATTTCGAGGTCGTCGGCTACATCATGTCGCACCTCAGAATCGAGCCCCAAGGGCAGGGCTATCTCGCTCGCCGCCAGGAGGTGGGAGAACGAGGCCTTGCCGTCGCCCTGGTGCAAGGAACCGCCTGCCCCATCCAATACATCATGCGGGAGTTGATGCCCCTCGATCAGTTCTTTTATGCCTTGCACGACTACCCGGAAAAAGTTCACCGGCTGGCTGAGCAAATTGAACCCTTTTTCCAGCAAACCCAGACCATCGGCGCGGAGTCACCGGCCGAGGTCTTAATGCTCGGTGGCAACTACGACGATTCCATCACCTACCCGTCTTTCTTCGAGAAGTACTTTTTCCCTGCCCTGCGCGATTACGCCGCAGTGCTGCATCGCCGGGGCAAATACCTGATGACCCACACCGACGGCGAGAACCAGCGGCTTTTCCCCCTGTACCGGCGCGCCGGATTCGATATCGCTGATTCCGTGTGCCCCTACCCGATGACCCGATGCCGGTTGGAAGAGATTCGCGTCAACTTCGGCGACCACGTCACAATTTGGGGCGGGATTCCCTCTACCCTGCTTTGCGCCAGCAGCACCCCGGAAGACGAGTTCCGCCGCTCCATCGATGAAACCATCGAACGCTATGCCCATGAAAGCCATTTCATCCTCGGCGTCAGCGACATGGTGACAGCCGATTGCGAGTGGGACCGGTTGCAGTACATCACAGAAAAGGTAGCCACGACCTAAGAATCCACTTCGGAGGAAACATTCTCATGCCCCCAAAATCACCCCTCGGCTCCAAGAAGATCATGGCCTTCGTCGGAACGCAGGACGCGGCCAAGGCCCAAGCGTTCTATCGCGACACTCTCGGCCTGCGCCTGATCAGCGAGGATCCCTTCGCCCTGGCCTTTGATGCGCACGGCATCATGCTGCGAGTGTCAAAGGTGGGCAAGGTCGTCATCGCGCCTTACACCGTCCTGGGATGGCAGGTCAAGAATGTTGCCAAAGCCGTGAAGGCGCTGCTGAAGGCGGGCGTGATATTCGAGCGTTACAAAGGCATGGGCCAGGACGACTTGGGTATATGGCATTCACCCAGCAGCGCGAAAGTAGCATGGTTCAAGGACCCGGACGGCAACACGCTCAGCGTCACCCAGCTTTGAAGAGGTGGGATTTTCTGTTCTTAAGAGCCCTTCAGAAGCAAGAGATGGCTCCTCAAGTTCCCAGCCGCCAGTTCTTTCACGCCAGAGTCGAAGGTGACGAAAACACCTTCGTGTTCCATCGCCTGCCAGAGGAGCAGAGCATCTGTCCATTGTTGATGTCCTCTCCAAGGGCCAGAATTCATGTTCCGGGTGGCGGGTGGCTTCGCTTAAGACCTCCCATGCGGTCACGGCGCTCACCACGCCCTGGGTTACAGCGGGATTGGTGAGCAGACGCAGCACGCCGAGCTGCGTCAGCGCATTGGTGGCCCAAGCGTGCTGGCCGGACTTCGCAAACCAGGCATGCGCCGCGGCATGGCTTGCGTGGCGCGGCCAGACCAGCGCCAGCAGGACGTTGACATCGGGGAGATGACGATTCATTCTTCGTCGGATAGTTCCCGCACTCGCTCGCTGGTGATCAGAGGAAAGTCGTCCGGCGCGGCCAAGACGGGCAATCCGTTCACCTTCCTGGTCCCAACTTGATAGCGTGCCCCGCGGCGGACAAGCTCGGATGCGGCCTTCCCCAAGGAGAGCCGACGCCGCTTGGCGTATGCGCGAATTACCTCTACTGCATCATCTTGCAAGGATAGTGTAGTCCTCATTAGAAAATGATGCCATCGAACGCAATCCAATGTCAATCGCGACGTGATGATGCTGTCAGAATGCGCGGTTGTCTTGACGCTCGCAATTTCATGGTTTTGGAGCAAGGTTTAGTTGATGTGCG
>JBEKAD010000468.1:0-4899 GCA_050018435.1 Terriglobia bacterium | reverse complement strand
AAAGAATTCTTCCCTCGCCCCCTTGGGGGAGAGGGGGGACCGCAAGGCGGTGGGTGAGGGGGTCTCCTATGAACATTTTACTTAGACGTCCAGGAATATCGCAGCGCTCTTGAAGCAAAGCGGAATCTTGAAACTTAGACACTACTCTGGCCGCCAAATAGGTTAACTTAGTGGATCTGCGCGACCGTAAAGGATTAAACCGTGCTTCCAAAAAGCCTTGCCATCGCCCACAACTATCCTCCGTCTCCAGCGCCGGGGAAGCAGGCCTTCCGGCCCGCGGAGTGGGCGATTATTCGCCGCTGCCGCACTCCCAAGCAGGTGCAGGAATTCCTCCGCCAGCTTCCATACAACTGGGAAAAGCAGGGGGAAACGCTGCGCACGTTTCGCGGCGTGGTGCGCCATGGAAGCGCCCATTGCTTGGAAGGGGCGCTCAGCGCCGCGGCCATCATGGAGCAGCACGGTTACCCGCCCCTGCTGCTGGACTTGGAATCCCAGGACCAACTTGACCACGTGCTATTCCTTTTCAAGAAGCGCGGGCGCTGGGGAACTATAGCGCGCTCGCGCGACGCGGGGCTGCACGGGCGCAAACCGGTTTTCCGCACCATTCGCCATCTGGTAATGAGTTATGTGGACCCTTACGTGGATGGCGTCGCACGCATCGTTGGCTTCGGTGTCGCCGACCTGCGCACGCTGGTGAAGTGCGATTGGCGGCTCTCCGCGAAGAACGTCAAGGAAGTGGAACGCGCCCTCATCAAGATGCCCCACAAAACCATTCGAACTTCCGAGCGCCGCTACCAAGCGATCCTCCGGCAGTTCCGAGCCTTCCGCAAGAAGCATCCCGGCAAGCCCGCCACGTTTTATTCCAACCGGCACCTTTGGTTGTAAGGAAACAGGATTTAGCACGGATTTCTCCCTTGGAGAAGGCCGGAGTCAGGCCGGCCCACCTGTTGGACGCCAATCTAATACTCAACGCCGCCGGCCGGCGGATTCCGTAGTATAACTGAGGGATGGCACGTGTCGAGTTCCGCACGACTCCGATGCGCGCTTACAGCATCGCGAAAGCCACGAGAGGGAGAAACGCTTATGAAAATTCTCGCCGTCCGTGTTTTTATTCTCGGGTTGTTGCTTTCAGCCGTGTGCGGCCTCGCTGGCGCGAGCGATGATTGGACCACGTCCGCTCCGATCACCTACTGCATCGACTATGGTGATGGTCACGTCGGGAATCCTGCTTACCTGAAAACGGTTGCCGAGGCCCCTCCCGACCTTCTGCACGTCGGTGAGGATGTGCCGTTCAGCAGCGTTTACGGAACCAAGGACGGGTACGCGGGTAACAAGTTCAAACTTCTTTCCCCCGAAGAGTTGCGCGCCAAGATTGCCGCGGTCACCGAATACGTTGCCAGCCTGCATCGTGCCGGTGTACGGTGGGTGATCCCGTACATCAACAACAAAGCGGTCATCGCCGATCACGTCAAGCGCACGGGCCTGTGGGAGTTCTTCGACCACTGGGACCAGTACGCCGAGTTTGGTTTCGGCCCGCGGCCCGCAGAGGACTTGGTGCTGGCGCAAATGGACTACCCGTTTCGCCCCATCCGTCTACTGAAACCAACTGACAACGTCCTCCCCAACAAGTTGTACCAGATGTGCGGCAATCATCCGACCTGGCGCCAGTATTTGCTTGCCGTTACCGCCAACATCGCGAAGTGCGGATACGACGGCACCTTCGTGGACGAAATGGATATGCGCGACTACTGCCCTTACGATGAGGCGAAATTTCGCGAGTATGTCATGGCCCGGTATGACTCCGCCGAGCGCCGGCGGCGATACGGCACCGCGGACGCCAACGCGCTGCGATTAGGCTATCCGGGCGAGGGCACCCTGTGGCACGACACCCAGGAGTTCTGGTCCCAGAGCAACGCGGACCTGCTGGCGGCCCTCCGCGATGAGGGCCGGAAATACCGTGCCGATTTCTTCGTCGTGCCCAACTTAGGTCCCTTCGCACATTTCGATGGCGTTCGCAGGCGCATCTCCTCCGGCAAAGATCCTGGACCGTGGGCGCGCACGAGCCGGATCATCATGTTCGAGGAATGGCACCGCCCGGGCCAATTCGGCGACAAGGTTTTTCTCGATTACCGGCTCCAGTACAAGCTGGCTTTTTCCTTGGGGTTTCGTGGCGGCCTTCTCTCTTATATGGCCGAGGAGCCGGTGGGAATCGAATTATCGATGGCGGAGGGGGCTGCCGGGGGAGGCGGAGCACTGATTCAGCCGTATTACCACGCGCCGGAATCGCGCCGAAAATATGGGAGCTTCTTCAAGGAGCACACGGACCTCTTGGAGGGGTATGACTCGCAGGCGGATGTGGGGATACTGTTCTCCTACGAGCAGCTCTACTGGGGCAACACCACTCACCTCCAGGATGTTTACCGTCTATCCGAATATCTGTCGAATCAGCATGTGACGTACGACCTCGTCGATCCCGCCCAGGCGACGGCCCACCGGTTGTCGCGTTACAAAGTTGTCATCACGCCTTCTTTGCTATATCTGGCGGACGCAACCCTGCGGGCTCTGGAGACTTACGCCCGCAACGGCGGGGTGTGGCTGAATGTGGGGAATTCCGGCCGCTACGACGATGCCGGAGGCTTGCGGCCAGACCGGGCGCAAACCGGCCGCATCGTACGCGTGGACGAGCTGAACGACGTGCTCGCGTATCCCCGCTTCGCGCCGTATCTTCTCGACGAGGATCAGTCGGACAGTCTCGAAGAGACCAAGTTGGTCCTCGACAGGACGCTGGCGGGTGAACATCCCGTGCGGGTGAGGAAGCCGAAACAGGATCTACGGGCGCTCCTCGAACAACAAACCGGCCGCAATTTGTCGGTGCTGACGGGGTCGGGCCTCGAGGGATTGCGCTGTAACCTGTGGCGCAAGAAAGGCCCGAACGGTGAAACACTGACGGCCCATTTCGTCAATTACTACTGTCTAATTCCCCTCGCGGTAAAAATGGGCCCGGCAAAGGGCGAATTCCACGTGGAAGAGCCGCCGGAGCGGCTTGCGCCGCGGATGCTCGAGGGCGTCAGCGTGCGGCTGGACGTGCCCGCCGACCGCGTTAAGTCGATCCGGGCTTTCGATCCGGATTTGCCCGGGCCGGTCGCGCTTCAGCACCAACGCACCCCCTCGGGCATCGAATTCGTTTTGCCCGCGGTTCGCATTTATAAGCTTGTGGAGATCGACCTTAAATGAGGGCAGAGGCTGACTCATTCATGAGGTAGCTTATCTGTTCCCGCTAAAACCCTGTCCACATTGACATCATGGATGTAATCGAAAGCCATCGGGAAGCCTTCCAAACGCACTCGCGATTCCGCTGTTTCACGCTCCGACCAGGTTTGACCCTCAGGTACACCTTAGGAATTGACCGTGGGTTCATCATCGAAGAAAAAGCCCACGGTCAACCAGAGTACGAGTGACCGTGGTCCGCTTGTTGCGATTATCCGTGATGTCGTGGGTGGGGAGGGATTATTGGCCGCCGCCGGTCCCGGCTTCGAAAAACCGGTCCAATTCGGCTTCCACCAGCTTAAGCGTCTCATGGCAGCCCAGCACCAGTGATTTCACCCTGTCCCAATTCAAGGTAAAGATGTAGGCGTGGCGGAAGAAATGACGAAACTCCAGGTAATCGTCCAAGTGCTCAATCGATTGCTCGGATAGGACTGCGGATCGCTCCCTACCTGGCGTCGTCATGGAATCCATGAGTTCCCGGTGCCAGAACTCACCGCTGGGCAGGCCCCCATCCAACTCCGCGGCAATACGTTTGAAAATATTCTCGAAGCCGTTATAAGGAATGGAGCATCGCCGCGAGGGCGGCCAGCTCGATGTCGTCGGGCGGGCTTACCGCGCACCTCTCGATAAGCGGGCGATACGTCTCAAGCAAGCGGTGAAGCTGCTGCCGCTCGAGGGTGACCTGCTTTCGCAGCCTATCCCACACGCTGCAACTCCCCTTCTTTTTTGAGGTAGCGAGTGAAAGGGTTGTCCTCATCCAGATCGATCAAGTCGATCGGACGGCCCAGAGCGCGACTGGCCTTAGCCATCGCACGGAAAAAGACTTCGGGTGGCAAGCCCGAAACGGCCATATCAACGTCGGAATTTTCACGGAGAGTCCCGTGCGCAGCGGAACCGAAAACGTACACCTCTTTCGCTCCGACAGCCTTCAGGGCGGATGCCGCCCTGTCAACTAATCCCTTCATTTCATCAGTCATAGCGTCCTTCCCGGGTCAAGTATCGCAAACCGCGCCGCCTGCGTCGAGACAAGAATGTGAGGGCAGTCGTCAGTTATCAGTCATCAGTATTCAGTAAAAACCAGGCAGTGCTTGGTCCTTGATCGATGTGCACTTAGCGCTGCCCGCTGATAGCTGACCCCCACGAACTGACAACGGACCACGGACAACTGACGACGGACAGTTTCTTATGAATTCTGGATGATGAACAGAAATCGGGCCAAAGCGAGTTTGTCCCCGATCCGCAACAAAAAGCCGCGGACCTGCAAAACAGGTCCGCGCTAGCTTTGCTCCCGCATCCCGTGTCCGGTTTTGTGCCATTCTCCCCGTCATTACACGAAATATGGTATAAACGAGGGGTAACAATCGAGGGACTCATGCAAGTTGCCATCGAATTGCCGGAAGACATCGCTGAGGGCCTACGGGCGAAGTGGGAGGATTTGCCACGCCACACCCTCGAGGCTCTCGCTTTGGAAGGATACCGCTCTGGGGTATTAACGGAGTCGCAAGTGCGTCGTGTGCTTGGCTTCCAAACCCGCTGGGAAGCAAATTCGTTCTTGAGAGAGCGCGGTGTCTATTACAACTATGCGCCCTCGGAAATCGATCAGGAAATTAAGACCAACGAACGCTTGCTCGA
>JBEKAD010000467.1:0-9063 GCA_050018435.1 Terriglobia bacterium | reverse complement strand
GAGTGTATCCGCGATGCCCTGGGAGAGATTTGCAATATGGTGGCGGGGTCCTTCAAAGCTCAGGTCTCGGACGTCGCCCAGCAATGTATGCTCTCGGTACCAACCGTGGTGAGCGGGAAGGATTATCAACTGTACCCACTCGTTGATGGCTTGCGAATCCAAGTGTCCAGAAGCTTTGAGGGAGCACTGATATGGATGACGCTCGACCTCCATGGTAGCTGATGGAGGCAAATCCACCCACCCCGGGGTTCCCCGTTCCACGCGGGGGACCCGCGTCTGTAGGGCCGAGTTGCGCTTGGCCAGGGGCGGTCCCCCCGTTCCACGCGGGGGACCCGCCTGGGAAGATCTTGCCCAGCCTGCCGCCCGGGCTCGGCAGAATCTTCTCGGGACGGTCCCCCTTCCTCCTCCCTTCCAATCTGCTAAGACTATTTTTATCAATTACTTATATCGATAAGGCGCGACCCGCCGCACATGGTATCCGCCCTGCATAAGGCACCATGGGGAGTAGTGATATGGACAGTGGGTTTTACGCCGCTTGCACCGGCCTGCTTGCCAAGACAGACGCCTTGGAATTGACCGCCAACAACCTGGCCAATCTGAGTACGACCGGCTACAAAGCGCAGTTGGAGTTCTATCGTTCGCTCGAGGCCAGCATGGGTAACCGGCGCCTCAGCCCTCTCAACCAAGCCGTGAACGACTACGGAGTATTGGGGGGAGCGGCGGTGGATCTCAAAGCCGGGGAATTCCAGAAGACCGGAAACGATCTGGATCTGGCGCTGGAAGGTTCTGGGTTCTTCGTGGTCAAAACCCCGGCGGGAATACAGTACACCCGCAACGGAAGTTTCCACACGGACGCCAATGGCCGCCTGCTGACGACCACAGGTGATGAAGTCATGGGGGAAGAAGGCCCCGTGGAACTGCCCAGCGGGACGATTACCATCAGCTCCGATGGAACGATTTCGCAGCAGGGCGCGGTGGTAGCCCAGTTGAAGCTTGTTACCTTCAAGCCGGGAACTTCCCTCGCGGCAGAGGGGAATTCCTACTACCAAGCGCCCGCCGGCTCTGAGCAACCCGCTGACGACCCGCGCCTGTCACAAGGAACGCTGGAGAGTTCCAATTTGAATCCGGTGGTGGGCGCCGTCAGTTTGATGACGCTGCAACGGCACGCCCAACTTCTGCAACAGGCGCTGTCGATTTTTCATTCCGTTTTCAACAACGCGCCAGCGCAGGATCTTTCGCGCGTGTCGTAGGTATGGTACTTGTAGCGCCGCCCTTTAGGGCGGCACATGCCGGGCTAAAGCCCGGCGCTACAACGGAAACTCTAAGGAGAGAATATGTTCCGAGCCTTATACACGGCCGCGAGCGGCATGCTCGCCCAGCAACTGAACCTCGATAACATCGCCAACAACCTGGCGAATGCCAGCACGGCCGGTTTCCGTGGAACCCGGTTGCAGTTTCAGGATTTGATCTATCAGGAGATGGTCGTGCCCGGATCGGCGGCCACCCAACAGACGACGGTGTCGACGGGGCTGCAAATCGGCTTGGGCACCCGCGCCTCAGCTTCTGAGGTCTTGCAGACGCAGGGCGATTTCGACAATACGGGCAATTCTTTGGATTTGGCGATTCAAGGCGCAGGTTTCTTTCAGGTGAAGCAGACGAATGGAGAAACCGCCTATACGCGCGCCGGAACCTTCCATTTGGACCAGCAGGGGAATGTCGTCACCGCCAAGGGCGATCCACTGGAACCGTCGGTGACCATTCCCGCCGGCGCTACCTCCATCAGCGTGGGGTCGGACGGAACGGTGACCGTAACCATGCCGGGGCAAACGAATGCTCAACAGGTTGGGTCCATTCAACTGGCCACCTTCCCGAATCCCGGGGGCCTGTTGGCCAATGGCAACAATTTCTTTACCCCCACCACGGCTTCGGGTGATCCCGTTGTGGGTACGCCGGGAGGGTCGGAAGGCTTGGGCACTTTGCAGCAAGGCATGCTGGAGAATTCCAACATCAACGTGGTGGATGAATTCATCCAGATGATCGTTACGCAGCGGGCCTATGAGTCCAACTCGAAGGTCGTGCAGGCGGCCGATCAGATGTTGCAAGACGTAAATAACATGTCTCATTAGTGGAGCGCGCAACCTCATGCTCGCAGTCCTTAAAAGCCGAATCGTAAACGCTCTCTTGCTTCTGTTGATGTTGGCGCAACTGACAGATGCGAGTTCAGCCGATCTCCCGTTGCGCAAAGCGTTGGCGACGCCCTTGCAGGAAAGTGAAGTGATCCCGCGTCGCGAGCCCCGCCCGCTTTCGCGCCGGGAGATCTTCCAAGCCATTCAAAACGATCTGGCCCAAATGGGAATTTCGGGCTGGGGAGAACTGCGACCGGGGGACCTGAGGATTCAATCTTCAGTGCCGGTCCTCAAGGATGACATGGGATTGCAGGTCAAAAGAATCGGCTTTGACCCCATTCGGCGCGAGCTTGTGTTCGAACTCTGGGCTTCCCACGAGCCTCAGTATCTTCCTTTTGAGGTCACCACGCGACGCGACCCACAGAGTCTGGGGTTAACCCCCCAGCCCGCATGGAAGGTGGGGGAGGCAGGTGCTCCATCCAACGGATTCCGGGACGGAAATCCGGTGATAGGGCAGGGAATGAGCCGGACCCGCTCCAAGCCCCCCGTGCTGGCCAAACCCGGGAGGCCGGCGACCTTGGTCATGCTGGGACAAAACGTGCGAATTACCACCACCGTGGTTCCGTTGCAGCCGGGAAGCAAGGGCCAGTGCATCCTCGTGCGCGAGTCAACCACCGCGCGCGTGATGAGGGCGGAAGTGGTTGACGAAGGCCTGTTGCGGACCAGTTTTTGAAATGGAGTCGGCGATGAACTCGAACATCCCCAGGACGGATTGGCCGATAGAGACTCGCCTCACCGGCGCTCGAGAATCGAAATTCGAGAATCGGAATTCGAAAATCGAAAATCGGGATGCGAGTTTCGAGTTTCGACTTTCGAGTTTCGGGTTTCGGCTCATGCTCATCATAACGATCGGCCTTTTTGCCCTACCCGGTTACGGGATCGGATTCAAGAAAAAGGCCCAGCCGACGAAAGACTATTTGGCCGATTATATCGCCCGCGTTAAGGCGGTGAAGGCCTTGACGCCGACCACGGGAGGTTTTTGGACTCCGCAGAGTCCGTATTCCGACATGGCGAGTGACTACAAAGCGCGGAATATAAATGACCTCATCGTGATTCAGGTGGTGGAATCGACCACGGCAGCAGAGGATGGGGCGGTGAAATCGGCGCGCACTTTTTCGGCCAGTTCGGGGATTAGCGGATTGATGGGCACGCCCGGCCCCACCGCTGGTATACAAAACATCTTCTCGCCGAATTCCACCCGGACTCTGAGTGGGCAGGCGCAAACGTCCTCCGGTGCCACCCTGACGACCAGCCTCTCCGGCCGGGTTGTGGACGTTTTGCCCAACGGATTTCTGGTGATTGAGGCCGAGCGGCAAATGTACATGAACAACCAGCACCAGACGGTCATTATTCACGGCGTGGTGCGTCCGGGGGACATCGGCTCGAACAACGCGGTCTCTTCGACCTCCATCAGCAACCTGGAAGTGGAGCTAAAAGGGCGCGGTGTGATCAGCGATGGGGTCGCGCCTCCCAACCTCTTGGTGCGGATGATCTTGAAACTCGTGGGGTTCTAAAGCCATGCGATCCAAGTTATGGGTAGGGGTGCTCGGCCTCGAAATGCTTTTGCTGCCCGCCACGCTGGCGGGTAAGGAATCGGCGCCCCGGCAAGTTCGCCTGGGTGACGTGACCACGGTGGAGGGTGTGCGGGACAACCTCCTGATTGGGTACGGAATGGTGGTAGGCCTCAACGGCACCGGGGACCGCCAGCAGACCGTGTTTTCGGTTCAGACCTTGTCCAATCTCCTGCTGAAGATGGGAATTCAATTCACTGCCTCGGCGGTGGTGGTCAAAAACGTCGCAGCGGTTTTCGCCACGGCTACGCTTCCGCCTTTTGCCCGCCCGGGCACGCCGATTGATGTCACCGTCTCCTCGATTGGAGACGCCAAAAGTCTCGAAGGCGGATTGCTCCTTTTCACCACGCTGCATGGTCCCGATGGTCAAATATACGCAACGGCGCAAGGGCCCTTGGTCAATGGTGGCTACTCGGCGGGGGGACGAGGCAACTCGGTCCAGCTCAATCACCCCACCACGGCGCGCATACCCGGAGGCGGAATTGTCGAGCGGGATGCGGCGATGGACCTCAGCCACTTGAGCCAGCTCTTTTTGTTGCTGCGCTACCCGGATTTCCAGACGGCCACGGAAGCGGCCGCGGCCATTGAGCGTGAATTGGGAAAAGGCTCGGCGCGAGCAGTCGATAGCCGCCGCATTGAGATTCAGGTTCCCGTCCAAGGCCCGGAGGTGGTTTCAGGCCTGTTGGCGAAAGTGGAAAACTTGGTGGTGGCGGTTCACTCCCAAGCCAAGGTCATCGTCAATGAACGGACGGGAACTATTGTCATGGGCCAGGGAGTGAACTTGGGGGCTTGTTCCATCCTGCACGGCAATCTGTCGGTGGTGATCACCACGGAATTCAAGGTATCACAGCCTCTGCCTTACTCCCAAGGCCAGACTCAGGTGGTCCCGCAAACCACGGTTAAAGCTACGGAAAGCCCTGCCCGCCGCATTGAACTCCGCGAGGGTGCAAGCGTCGACGATTTGATCAACGGCCTCCAGGCCATCGGCGCCACACCCCGCGATATCGTCGCCATCCTGGAAGCGGTCCGCGCGGCCGGGGCTTTGCAGGCGGAATTAAACCCTGGCCCACAAGAAGCTGCGCAAAGCTGCCCAGGATTTTGAGGGCATTCTCATCTCGCAATTGTGGGAGCAATTCCAGATGGGCTTTTCCTCCCTCGCGGGGGAAACCCCGCTGGCAGGGTCAGAGACTTTGAACTCATTGGCAATTCAAACCTTATCTACGGCTTTGGCCAGCCGTGGAGGGCTGGGAATTGGGCAAATGCTGGTTCATCAGCTCGAGCCGAGTTTGAACCGGGGACAGCAAAATCAGGGAGGGGGAAAGATTAAAACGGCATCAGAAGGCTAAAGTTCTTCCTGAAACCGTCGATAGAACAGTTGTAGTCTTTAGGAGGCAGTATATGCGAGTTGACGCTTCTCTTTCGTTTCCCGAAAATCTGCAACCCCAAAAGGTTGCAAGCTCAGGGTCGCCGACCCAGCAAAACCGCCCCCCTTCGGTCGATTCCGGCCAGGATCAGGCGCAACTGTCTGTCCATAACCAATCGATTCAACAATTGAAATCTAACCTTTCCCAAGTGCCGGAGGTTCGGCAAGAGCGCGTGGACGCTCTTCGCCAAGCGGTGAGCAATGGCAGTTATCAAGTTTCGGATCAGCAATTGAGTGACGCCATGGGATCAGACCTGCTGGCAGGACAACTTCGACTGACCTAGAAGATTAGGAGGGAGAAGTCATGGGCGACTTGGTTCCTGCCCCAGCACATCGAACCTCCGATGACGGAGGGCGAACACCGGAACAAAACCTCACGGCGCGAAAGAAGGCCGTGAAGAAGGTGCAGCGGGCGCCTGCCAAAAAGCCAGATCCGGAACCTGAGCTAGCGCCCGAACCGGGACCGGACCACCAGCTCGACGTTTTGGCATAATCATGAAACATGAAGTGCAGCACTACCTGGAATTGCTCGAACGGCGTTTGGCCACACTTCGTTTGCTCGCTACCGACCTTGATGAGAGCCGGTCGGCCTACGTCACGCTCGACTTGCGATCAATGCACCAGCACATCTCGCGTCAAGAGAACCTTTGCACGGAAATTCGCCTGCTGGACGCTGAGCTTCAAAATATGAAAGAGAAACTCAGAGGCTTGGCCGCCGCAGGCGAAATGCCCTCCACGCTCGGTGAACTTGAGGCGCAGCTCGACCCCATGTCGGCGCGGCAGCTTCATTTATTGCTGGGCGGACTCAAGGTCATTCAGGCCGACGTGCGCAGGCTTAGCCGAGTCCATTCGGAATTGCTCCGGCGTTCCCGGCGTTCCGTAAATGTCTTGCTGAATTTCTTGGCGCACTATTCGGGCACGTATCCGCTCCCCATTACTCGCCCCAAGGGGATGCCTCTCGCCTCGATGGGGAAATAGATTATGTCGAGCCTTTTCGGTACTATGTCCGTCGCCCTCCAATCCCTGCTGGCACAGCAAGGCGCCATGGGGGTGGTTGCCAACAACATCGCCAACGCCAACACCCCCGGCTATTCGCGTGAAATACCGATCCTGGAGGAGAGTCCTCCCACCCTCATGGGGAACACCATGGTGGGAACCGGCGTGACGATGAAGAGCGTGGAAAGCGTGCGAGATAACATTTTGAATCTCCGTATCCAGCAGGAAACCTCCCAGCAATCCAGCCTGAATTCCTACGTTGCTTCGATGAACCAGATGGAAGCCCTTTTCAACGAGACCCAGGGCACGGGCCTCCAGACCGTTTTGAGCAATTTCTTCAATAGTTTTCAGTCTCTAGCTACCGACCCGACAAGCTCCTCCCTGCGCCAGGCCACAATCACCGCGGGTCAGGACCTTGCCGGCGCGTTCAAACAAACCAGCCAGAATCTGGCAACCATCCAACAGGGTCTGGACCAATCCGTGGTGCAGGCCGTTCAGCAAGTTAACCAACTCACGGCGCAAGTGGCCGACCTGAATCAGCAAATTCAGACTGTCTCCAATGCCGGGCAGAACCCCGGCTCGCTTGAGGATCAGCGTGACCAAGTCTTGCAAAACCTCTCCGGCCTGATCGACACGGCAGTCATTTATTCCAACGACGGTACCGTGTCCGTGACCACCACCCATGGCACGCTCCTCGTAGTCGGCAATCAAAGTGACGCATTGACCACTCAGCTCGACAGTGCCACGGGAATGCACGAAGTGCTTGCCCAGGGAACCGACATCACGTCCGCCATCGCCGGCGGGCAACTCCAAGGTCTCATCAATGCCCGCGATGACGGCATTCCCTCGGCGCAATCTTCCCTCGACAATCTGGCCGCCGGCCTGATCAAGGCCGTGAACCAGCAACAAAATGACGGTTGGGACATGAATGGCGAAAAAGGCGCGGACTTTTTCACACCGTTTACGCCCTCTGCCTCGGGCTCCAACGCCGGCGCCGCAGCCACCATGACCGTGGCGCTCACCGCTCCTGACCAAATTGCCGCCAGTTCCGACGGCACCCAAGGAGACAACGGCAACGCCGAGGCGATGGCCGACCTCCAAAATAAACCGATCGTTTCAGGCCAAACGGCGGGAAGCTATTATTCGAACCTGGTCGACCAGGTTGGCAACAGGGTCTCCAACGCCACCGCCGAACAGGAAGCCGTCGGTCTGGTCTTGCAGCAGCTTTCCAACCAGCAGTCGGCGATATCCGGGGTCTCGCTGGACGAGGAGGCCGCTAACTTAGTCCTTTACCAGCGTGCATACGAAGCCGCCGCGCGGGTAATTTCCGTCATCGATGAGCTCACTTCGACGACCATCAGTATGTTTACACCGAGCTAACATGGGCATACGCGTTAATCCCGATGTCTACAGCCTCGTCCTGAGTGGATTGCAGGCGAATACGCAACGCGAGGATCAAGCCTTGCAGCAGATTTCGTCCGGGCAAAAGCTGAATTCCCTTTCCGACAACCCTTCCGCGGCAGCCACCTTGGTGACCCTGCGGATGGACTCAAGCTCCGACACCCAATACTTGCAAAACATTACGTCCCTGACGGCGGGGTTGCAGGTTGCGGACTCGGCGTTGAGTTCCGTCGTGGAGGCCTTGACGACCGCGCAATCCTTGGGCGTGGAGGGAGCGACCGGAACCGTCAACGCGCAGAACCAGAAAGCCATTGCCCAGCAAGTTCAAGGTATCCAACAGGAAATACTGGGTCTGGCGAATACTTCTTATAACGGCGAGTATCTCTTTTCAGGTACGGCCACGACCACTCGACCCTACGTGGCGGACCCCTCCTCCCCTTCCGGCGTGACCTATAATGGGAACGATAATACCAACAGCGTGGAAATTTCTGAGGGCCAGGCAATGCCCATCAACCTGCCGGGGAGCCAGTTGTTTAGCAATGCTACAACCAATGTCTTTAAATCCCTCCAGGATCTGTACACCGCGCTGAACACCAACGGCGACATCGGCAGCGCCACCACGGAGGTCGGGAATGCTCTGAACTATGTGAGCGCCCAACAAACCTTCTACGGAAACTCCCTGGACCGGCTGAACAACACCCAAACGTTTCTTAACCAGGAACAACTGCAATTGTCGGAAACAGAGAGCAATACGTTGGACGTCGACATGGCTACGGCGGTCACTAACCTGAGTCAGACTGTAGTCACCCAACAAGCTTTGCTGGCGGCCGGTGGAAAGATCTCCCAGTTGAATCTGTTCGACTACTTGCCCACGTCTTGAGAAGCTGTGAAATAATCCCTGGATGAGCAAAAGCATTTCACGCCAAGGCGCAGAGTCGTAGAAGGCGCAAAGGAAACAAAGCGGTTGTTCTTTGCGAGTCTTTGCGCCTTGGTCCGTCGGCTGACGGATGAGATTGTTTATTCTTTCATAGCTTCTTGATCTCTCACTTCGGCCCGTAAGCTGCAAGATCATTCCCGCAGTCCCTTCTTTCTACAGAGAGACGCGGAGACGCTCAACCTGCAACAGCGCTTTTCCCTCGGTGATCAGCCTGCCCGACTCTGTCTCGGGGTCGATTTCATGGAACTGTTACGTTGGCCTTCCTGATAGCATCACCGATGTGAACGGCAATGAAAACAAGCGTCATCCACGACAGCATGGTCCACCCGACCCACACGAGCTACCCCGTCGACATCCCGCTGGCCGAAACCGGCGCAAGCGGCAATATTCTCTCGAAACTTGGTGAATTACTCGTTTCAGTTGAGCATGTTAGACTGAGCGGACCGGAAAGTGTATTACCTGCTTTTTGCCCCCCCGAGAACGTCCTCGACGCTGTACATTCTTGATCCCCGTGGGGGATCGATAGAGTAGCCGGGTGCAACGCCCCTG
>JBEKAD010000466.1:0-4907 GCA_050018435.1 Terriglobia bacterium | reverse complement strand
TGCCGCAGCCGGTCGCGCTCCTGAAGCGCTCGCTCCCTCAGTTCACTCGCCTGGGTGTCCTGCGGATTCAGCTCCAGGGCTTCCGTAAGAGCCCGGACGGCTTCCGCATATTCACCCTGGTTGAAGGCGTGCCCGCCGTCCTGAACGAGTTTCCGCGACCGGATGAACGGGTCCAATTCTTGCAACTTCAGATGGATCTCGTCCGAGCTGGGAAAGTCTTGCTGAAGTTCCAGGAGCTGGCTTTGCGCCTCTTCGTAGTTCCCCGCGGAAATCAGGTTGTCCGCCTGCCACAACGCTTCTTTCAGCCGGAAATCCCGCTCGCGCGCAAGCCGATCCTGCCGGATCTGCTCCAGAAGTTCAACGGCCTGGGGATTGTTCTGGTCGAGTTGAAGAACCCGATACAACTCTTGTTCCGCCCCGGTCAGGTCGCCTTGCTTCATGGCCCTCTGGCCGGAGCTCAAAGCCTCGCGCAACTCGCGCAGGCGGTCCTGCTCCCGCAGGGCCTTCTCCTTGAGGTTGCGCGCCTGGGTGTCGGCCGGATTCAACTGCTGCGCTTCGTCCAGGATGCGGACGGCCTCCGCGTATTCCCCGCGGCTAAATACTGTCTCCGCTTCCGCCACTAATCGCTTGGCTTTGGTGATCGGCGCGAGCCGATGAAGTTCCCCAGAAATCTCGCTCTGTAGACGTTTCGCTTCTGCGTGGGTATTGTCGAGGATCAGGACCGCCCGCACCTTTTCCTGGGCGCCGTTGAAATCACCCTTCTCCCGAAGTTCTTTCGCTTCCAGGAGCAGGTCGCCAATAAAGCTCAGTTGCAGGCTGCGGGCGATGGGAAGAAGATCACCCAGCATTTCATCCAGCGACTGGTAGCGCTCGTCGACGCTCTTCTTCATGCCTTTGCTAATGACCGCGTCGAGATCGGCAGGCACCCCCGGGCAGCAGCGGCTAAGAGGTTCCGGTTCGGTGCTCAGAACTTTAGCAATAATGGCGGCGATGTTCGATCCGTCGAAAGCCTTCTTGTAAGCAATAAACTCGTACGCAACGCAGGCCACGGACCAGAGGTCAGACCGGCTATCGACGCGCCCGTCGTTGATCTGTTCCGGCGAAGCATAGTGGATGGTCCCCAGGAACATCCCCGTCTTGGTGAGGTTGGTAGATTCCAAATGGACAATGCCGAAATCCACCACCTTCACGATGCCCTCATTCGTCACCAGGATGTTCGCGGGCTTCACGTCGCGATGAACAAAGCCGTGTTTGTGCGCGTGGCTGAGGCCCTCACAGAACTGCTGGACCAACTTCAGCTTGGCGGCAAGAGGAATTCTGGCGCGCCGGTTGATGTAGTTCTGAAGGCTTTCGCCCTCGATGAATTCCATCGCGATATAGGGGCGGCCGTCCGCCTCCCCCAAATCGTAGATGGTCACAATGTTCGGGTGCTGAAGAGTGCCGGCGGACTGCGCCTCACGGTAAAAGCGCTTGAGGATTTCGGGGTCGGAAACCAGTTCCGCATTGATCGTCTTGAGCGCCACCAGGCGTCCGATGAAAGGGTCACGGGCCTTGTAGACAGTTCCCATGCCGCCCTGGCCGAGTTCCGAAACAATCTCGTACTTGCCGATTTTCGTCACAACTTTTTGGTCCATCAGCTTGTGCTCTCAACCTGGCAGATCTCTGTCAGGATCACCGTGATATTGTCCGGACCGCCGCACTCATTGGCGCGCGTAACCAAGTGTGTGGCTTTTTCCTGAAGTCCAATATCGAGTTCCAGGGTCTCCACGATGTCTTCCGGAGAAACAACTTTGTATAGTCCATCACAGCACAGCAAAAGAAAATCCTGCAGCTCCAAATCCACCGCCGTCATGACGACTTCGATTGCCTCTTGCGCCCCCACGGCTTGGATCAGCATGTCCTGGATTTGCGCATCCACTTTGCTGGAGTCTTCACCCCGGGTGCGCAACTGGTTTCCGATGGTCTGATCCTGCGTCAATAAAATCAGATTTCCTTCGCGGAAAAGGTAGGCGCGCGAGTCCCCCACCTGCGCGAGTTCCGCGCCCGCTCCATGCAGAAGCGCCGCCGTCAGGGTCGTCCCCATCGTCAGGTTTTCAGCGTAACCTTGCGCGTGGGCGTATACCACTTTGTGCGCGGCCTGTACCGCATTTTGCAGGGCCACGGGCAAGTCCGGCGGGCCATTTCCCGAGGCCTGGAGTTGGTTAACAATTTCCTTGGCGAGATTTTCAACGCACAAACGGCTGGCCACTTCGCCGCCAAAGTGCCCCCCCATGCCATCCGCGACTGCCACAAGCAATCGGCCATTTTCAATTCCAACGAGTCCCCCCCCGAGATCTTGCGGAACACCTCTGCCATCCAGGGGGAGAATAAGATGATTGTCTTGATTGTTGCGCCGTCGGCGTCCCACGTCGGTGACGTGAGCGACGCGCGCGCATGTACGGAGGACACCCTTGTCTTCGCCGCTAAAGGACGAAACTTCCTGGCCCTGATCCGCCACGAAGAAGACCCCCCCTTCTCGTGCTGTGTGTAACAATCCTACCGAGATTTCTGTACATGTGCAGTTTAACTAAAATTTTGGGAAATGCAAGCAGTGCGCGAGTTTTCCGGAATGCCCCCACGGCAGGGTGGCCCTCGCGGCGAGAACCGGAAGGGGATGCCATTGTTCGCCGACCGATCCTGCGACCGATTCTAATGCTTGAATGCAAAGAAGAGGAGCAGAGCAACCGTCATAAGAAACAAGCTACTGAGAATAAGTATGGGCACCCAGATCTTCCGCTTCTTGCCGGCGGAGTGCGAAGGTGTGTCATTGGCAATGTAAAGCGAAGGTTGAAACGGTGGGGGCGCCTCATGGTAAGGCGGGGGTTGAGGGACGGGGACATGAAGGTAAGAGGCTTGTGAGGGCGCAGGTCCCGGAACCGCGAGATTCGCCGCCGGCCGAAGGGGCGCCGGCGAAATCCCCGGCGGACCAACCGGCGGGAGCGGGCCGGCTACGGCCCTCACGTTCTCGATCATTCGCGTGTACTCACCGGGCTGCGCGCGATTCGGCGGGGTAGGCATCGGGGCCGAAACGGGCGGCGCGGCCCTCCATGGCGAAGCGGAGTCGCCCGGCGGCGCCGGGGGCGCAGGTCTCGCCGGCAGCACGGGAAGCGTCGGAACTAACCGTGCTTCCTGTTCCGACTCCTTGAGGGTCGGTCCCGCTGTCGGCGGCGAAGGCAGGGCGGTGGGTTCCTTTCTAGCCCCGACTGCTTGCCTCTGCTCTCCGGGAGCACTGGGCAAACCCATGGCGAATCTACCCCCCATCTTCTCCGCCGGCGGACTTACAACCGGCGCTGCAACATCGGGCAGGCCCGCTGTGGCGGGCGTTGGCGCCGACTCTTCCGGCCCCGTTGGCGGCGCGCTGGGCGCCGGAGCGGCCATGATCCCTGACTGATCAGAAAAACCCGACAAAGTCGGACGCGAGCGAGGCTTGTTGCTCTGGAACACCACTTCAAATCCCATGGGAATCGGCCGGAGAGGGATCTTCTCCGCCACTTTCACCTCCTCCTTTTGCTTGTCGTCCGCGCTGGGTGTGGGCGGGGACGCGGCAGCTTGCGGCGGGGCTTTGTCGCTCTCCACCAACAGCCCCCTAAACTCCCGAGGGGTTTTCGTCTCGGGGCCCTTGGCATCAGGCGTCAGGGCAGGTTGTGGCGATGGCTTGGAAACCTCCGCCTCACTCGGCGCCACGGGCGGCTTCATCACTTCGGGGGGCGTCAGAACCAAGTCTGCAGACTGAGCCGCGTTGCCCTTGGCCTCCGCCGGCCCGGCCACGGCGAAAGGCGCTCGTTCACGTTCAGCAGCCTGCGCTTTCAGCGTCGGCAGGGCTTCGGTGGGAGCATCGTGAACGCTCAAAGACCTCCGTCGAGAAAAAAACTCCTCCGTAACCTCGGGAACCTCGGAAGGGCCACCCGCGCTTTTTAGCGAAGCGGGAGGCGTGGGGATGGATGCCGGGTGTGCGGCAAGACTCGCCGGGGAGGACTTCTCCCAAAACCCGGCAAAGTCACTCGGACCGCCATCGGTAACTTCAGATGAGGCAGCGGGAATGTCTGGAGGCGGTTTCAAAGCCTCGGGGCTTTTTTCCCGAGAGGACTTCTCCCAAAAGGCGGTAAAGTCAGTCGCACCACTATCGGTAACTTCAGATGAGGCAGCGGGAGTCTCCGCAGGCGGTTTCAAAGCGTCGGGGCTTTTTTCCGGAGTGGGAACGACCGGCTGTTCCGCGCGCGGCCCCGGAGAAGGGGGAGCGGGCGCGCTCGCCGGAGAGCCCGAAACCTGCCGCAAAGCCTCGGTGGTGAACCCGCGCGTGAATTCAATGCTCCCGGGGCCTGGAGTTTCCTCCGCAGGTTGAGCGTCCCCTTCTTTCCCCGCTTGCGCCTCTGTCACGGACTGGAGCCACTTCCGAAGGTCTTGACACTCCGGTACATCCGCCGTCACCACAAACATGCGGCCCTCGTCCTCTCCCATGTCGAGAAAATGCCGACCCTCTTCGGCCGATGCACTGCGAAGAAATCTGAAAATCAATGAAGCCAAATCGGGCTGCGGGGAGGGAGTTCGACCCGCGGCAAGATGGTGTAGGAGCACAGGCCGCCCAGAGGAGATTTGTAGCGCCCGGAACGACTGGCATTCGCCTTCACTCAGGACGGACAGAATTCGATATTTTCCCTGGAAGCTCACCATTCAGCTCCCGCCTGCATGTATTCCTCGTAATATTACCACGAAAACGGATTTCGGGGGACCATGACGCCCAGCGACGCAGGAACTTCGCACGGCGACCTTCAGGTGTCGGTCAGGTGCGGAAGGATCAGGCAGAGGAGCACGGTTGTGTGGTGGGAGGAACTTCGCACGGCGATCTTTGGCTGGGGTAGAGGGGAGCA
>JBEKAD010000465.1:0-4912 GCA_050018435.1 Terriglobia bacterium | reverse complement strand
CGTCCGCCCGCTCCTTACGCTCCTGCCAAGCGCTGAAGATTTCCCTCGACACCCGGCCGCCGAGCCGGGAAGGGGGGAAGGGCGTGGCAGAACTGAAACGCAATGGATTGAGGTGAAACGATGCCTGAATTTGAATTTCGAGCCACGGGACGCAACGGCCAGGCGGTCACGGGGACGCGCTCCGCCGCCAACCGTGAGGCGCTGGATGCCATCCTCCGCCGCGAGCAACTGAGCCCCACACGCATTGTGGAAAAAGGCAAAGAGATTGCCATCCCCAAACCGAAAATGGCAGGAAAAGCTTCGCCCAAGGAACTGGCCATTTTTACCCGGCAGTTCTCGGTCATGATTGATGCCGGCTTGCCCCTGGTGCAGTGCCTGGAAATCCTTTCGACGCAGCAGGAAAACCCGGGCTTCGCGAAAGCCTTGGGGGACGTGCGAGCGTCCGTGGAAGGGGGTTCCACCCTGGCCAACGGTCTGCGTTTGTATCCTAAGATCTTCGATCCCCTCTACTGCAACATGGTGGAAGCGGGCGAGACCGGCGGTATTCTCGACACCATTCTGCAACGCCTCTCGGGTTACATTGAGAAAGCGGTTAAACTCAAGCGCGCCGTGCAGTCGGCGCTGATCTACCCCGTCGCCGTGGTGGCCATCGCGGGCGGCGTTATCTTCCTGCTGCTCTGGAAAGTGGTTCCGATTTTCGCCACGCTGTTTGCCGGCTTGGGGGTGGACTTGCCCCTGCCCACGCGCATCGTGATCGGGACCAGCAATGCCATCGGCACGTTCGCGCTGCCGATGATTGTGGTAGGCGGCGCCGGGCTGTATGGGCTGAAGTGGTATTACGGAACTCCCGGCGGCCGCATGCTGATTGACAAGCTGATTTTGAAGCTCCCTCTGCTGGGAAGTCTGATGAGAAGAATCGGCGTGGCGCGTTTTACCCGCACCCTGGGCACGCTGATCACCAGCGGTGTTCCTATGCTCGAAGCCATGGACATCACCGCCCGCACCTCCGGCAACGCGGTCATTGAAGAAGCCATCCTGACCGTCCGTAAGGCCATCGAGACGGGCCGGACGATTGTGGATCCCCTGCGCGAAACCGGCGTCTTTCCCAACATGGTCGTGCAAATGATCGGCGTCGGTGAGCAGACTGGCGCTTTGGATTCGATGCTGGGGAAGGTGGCCGATTTCTACGAGGACGAAGTGGACGCCGCGGTGGGCGATTTGCTGACCGCCATGGAACCGATGATCATCCTCGTGCTGGGCGTGGTCGTGGGCGGCGTGGTCATTTCCATGTACCTCCCGCTGTTCACCTTGGTCGGAAAACTGGCGGGCTGACGCATCGAAACTCGAAATTCGAAACTCGAAACTCGCGAAGCCGGGGGCGAGTTTCGAATTTCGACTTTCGAGTTTCGGTCGCTTTATGAATTTGACTGGCGAAATCAAGGATTGGCTCCCGTGGGTCATCAAGATCCGTTTCGTCATCATCAGTTTTGTGTTTGCGATCGATTATGCCATCCATTCCCTGGCGCCCAATCCCGCCAACGCCACTTCCATTCGTTATCTGGGAATTGCCGTCATTCTCTGGTACATTCTGAGCCTGTTCTTCCTGATTTACAATCAGATCAGCCGCGATCATCTGCTGCAAGCGTATCTCCAGATCTATTGCGATATCGTCATTATCACCGCCATTCTGCATGTCACGGGCGACCTGGAGAGTAACTACTTTTCGCTCTACCTGGTGACGATTATCCTGGCCAGCATTCTCCTTCCGCGGGGGCGGGCGTTCCTGGTGGCGGCGGTCAGTTTCGTGTTCATGGGGGCCATGATCGAGCTCGCCTACTTACCTACGATCTACCCCGAGCTGGTGGGGAAGTACCCGGCGCTGCAATTCCTCGCGACCACCTCCGCGTTGGAGCCCGATCTGAAAGCCTTGCAAGTGAAAATCAGCGCGAGCCTCTTCGGTTTTTTCGCGGTAGCTTACCTTTCCAGCTATTTGGCGGAAAGTTTGCGCAAAGCCGGCCGCGAGCTGCGCGATAAGAACGGACAGGTGGCGAGCCTGCAAGCCAAGAACGAAAACATCATCCAGAGCATGCGCGAAGGGTTGCTCAGCACGGAACTGGACGGCACGATCACGGAGTTGAACCCTGCCGGGGCGGAAATCCTGGGCCGCCAAATAGACGAGTTGCGCGGGGGCCACATTGATTCCATCTTCCGCGGTTTGGCCGATGACCTCCCCTCCCCTCCGGAAGCGGGTTCCCCCCTGGCACGCCAGGAGATAACCTACCTGCATCCGCGCCGGGAACACCGCATTTTAGGCGTTTCCTCATCCCCGCTGGTCGTACCGGCGGTCGGAGTGGTGGGGCACGTTTACAATTTCCAGGATCTGACCGAGGAGAAACGGCGGGAAGCGGAGTACCGCACCAAGGACCGCATGGCGACCCTGGGCCGGATGGCGGCGGGCATTGCCCACGAAATCCGCAATCCTCTGGCCTCGATCTCTGGGTCGGTAAAACTCTTGCACTCGATCAGCGAACTCGATGAGGATCAAGCGAAGCTGATCGCCATTGTAAGCCGCGAGTCCGAGCGGCTGAACAAACTGGTCTCGGATGTCCTTCTTTACTCCCGTGACCTGCGGTTTGAATTTCAGCGGGTGGATGTGGTGACCCTGCTGGCGGAAACGCTGCTGCTGCTCGAACATCACCCCCTCTTCGGCCCGCAAATTCGTATTGAACGTAAACTCCCGCGCCGCGCGGTGATGATGTGGGCGGACGCCGATAAGCTCCGGCAGGTTTTTTGGAATATTTGCGACAACTCCCTGAAGGCCATGCCCTCGGGGGGAACGCTTACCGCCCAAGCCGAGGAAGCGGGCAAGCGGGTTCGGGTGATGCTCGGTGATACCGGCATCGGCTTCACCGGGGTGCAGATTGAGAAAGTTTTTGAACCATTTCAGTCGGGCTTCAGTGAGGGAACAGGCTTGGGTTTGGCGCTGGTTTACCAGATCATCCAGGGACATCAGGGCTCGATCCAGGTTGATTCCCAGCCAGGAAAAGGGGCGCGATTCCTGATTGATTTGCCCCTCCAACCTCTTCCCACGATTCTCGCGAAGGCGGGAACGGCCCATGCCCTGAGCGATTCCCGATGAACTCTTCCTATAAGGAATATTGAATGGCACGCCTCCTGATCATTGATGACGAAAGATCCCTTTGCCAGGTTCTGGAAATTGCCTTTCGCAAAAAAGGCCACTCGGTGGAAACAATTTCGAACGGCCAAGCCGCCAAGAAGAAGATTGAGTCACAGGTGTACGACCTGATCATCTCCGATATCCGCATGCCTGGCCTGACCGGCATTGAATTGTTGCAATATGCGCACGAGTCCCACAACCCGGCGGGGTTCATCCTGATTACCGCTGTGCCTACCATGTCCACGGCTATCGAGGCCTTGAACCTGGGAGCTTACCGCTACGTCGTCAAGACCGATACCCTGGTGGAGGAACTCAGCTTGACAGTCGACCGGGTGCTGGAGGAGTTGGCCTTACGCGAGGAGAATATTCGCCTGCGCCGCGAGTTGTTGCGGGTATTCGCCGCGCAGAGCATAGTGGGGCGCAGCCGGCCCATTGAATCCATCCTGGAAATGGTCCGCACCGTCGCGCCGACCAGCAGCACGGTGCTGATTACCGGCGAAAGCGGCACGGGCAAGGAGTTGGTGGCCCGCGCCATCCACGAGGCCAGCCTGCGGCGGGAAAAACCTTTTGTTTCAATCAACTGCGGGGCATTCCCGGAAACGCTGCTGGAAAGTGAGTTGTTTGGATATCTTAAAGGAGCATTCACGGGAGCGGAGGGAAACCGCAAGGGGATCATTGAATCGGCCAATGGGGGCACGCTCTTTTTGGACGAAATCGGCGAAACCAGCCTGGGCATGCAAGTCAAACTGCTGCGGGTCCTCCAGGAACGATACGTCCGTCCCCTGGGCGGCTCCATGGACGTGCCCGTCGATGTGCGCTTGATCGCTTCCACCAACCGCGATCTGAAGAAGATGGTGGCGGGGGGCCAGTTCCGCGAGGATTTCTATTACCGCGTCAGCGTCATTCCCATTCACGTCCCACCCCTGCGTGAACGCAGTGGCGACATCGAACCCTTGGCGCGGCACTTCCTGCACAAGTTTGCCCTCCAGATGGGGAAGGCACTGACCGATTTTGACCCGGAGGCTTTGAACGCGGTGCTGCACTGGACTTGGCCGGGGAATGTCCGCGAGCTGGAAAATGCCGTGGAGCACGCCGTGGCCGTCAGCGATGGACGCGACGGGGTCGTTAAGCTGGCCCACCTCCCCGGATCGGTAACGGGAATTACTTCCAGTAGCCCGCAGGAAATTCAGATTCCCCCCGAAGGCCTCGACTTTGAACGCCATGTTGCCGAGGTGGAAAAACAGTACCTGCAAGCCGCTCTGCAAGCCGCCGGGGGAGTGCGCAGTCAAGCCGCCGACCTCCTGAAAATGTCCTATCGTTCCTTCCGCCACTATGCCAAGAAATACGAGATTTAGGGGTGGGGCGGGGATAGCGTAGCGGGGCGAAGCCGCAAAGAAAGTAAAAACGCAAAGGGCCAAAGGCATAAGTCAAAAGTGAAGGGCCGCACCTCCAAGATTTCTTGCGAACGTGGCAACCTTGGGGGTGCGTTGCTTTGAATTCACCTCCCTCACCCCCTTGGGGGAGAGGGAAGAAGAGATTTAAGTTTTAGCCCCCAGCCTCCTACCATACTTGGCTATTTTCATAATTAGAGCTTTTCGGGAGCGCTTGACTCAGTAGCTGAGCTCGCGGTAGGAGAGAACCTGTGGGGATGTTATGGCCGAACTCGAACCGGAGGAAGTCCCGCCGGCGGCGGCCTGGAGGACTTGGGCCACCACGCAGGAATTAAAGAGAGTG
>JBEKAD010000464.1:0-4917 GCA_050018435.1 Terriglobia bacterium | reverse complement strand
CTGGAAAGTAGCGAGCCGCCAGGGACCCACCATCCTCTTGCCGAAGCCACCCAAAGGCCTGGGCCAGAGAACGGAACTCGTCGTGGACGCAAAGGACGCGCGACACAACCTCAAGACGCTGGCGGTGGAGGTTGTGCAGGATGGCCAGGTCATTCACCAGTCCAATCTGGTTATTTCCGCGCGCCCGCATCGGTGGTGGAAGTTCTGGTCCGCAGGCCCCGAGAGCGCCACCCGTTGGACCGTTCTGGTGGGCCGCGAGGTGATTCCGGCATTGAAGGAGGGGCGCGCGACCGTGCGCATCACGGCCCTCAATGATTCCTGGGGGCGCTTTTTCCGCGGTGGGCGCAGCGAAGTGGTGCTGGACCTGCCGGTGCGGTTCGCGCCTCCGCACGTCGAGGTGTTGACGTCGCAGCATTACATCAATCAGGGTGGCTGCGATATGGCGGTCTTCAGGGTTTCAGCGGGAACCACAGAGTCCGGCGTCCAAGTGGGGGACCTCTTCTTTCCCAGTTTTCCGATGAAAGATACGGAAACCCGCCTGTGCGTTTTTGCTTATCCTTATAACGTTGATCCTTCCACGGTCGCGCACATTGTCGCTCGCGACGATGCGGGTAACGAAGCGTTGGCCAGCTTCAACTACAAGGTTTTTCCCAAGAAATTCCATTCTGACACCATCGACTTGGACAAGATTTCGGGCGGGAAATTTCTGGAGAACGTCGTCCCCCCGATCATGAGCCAGACCCCCGAACTGCGAGACCAGGGAAGCCTCATCAAGAATTTCCTGCTGATCAATGGCTCACTGCGGCAGATGGACGCACAAAAGCTCGTGGCTTTCTCCCAGCGAACCGCTTCGCACTTTACCTGGACCCAGCCCTTTCTGCCGCTAGGCAACGCACAGGTGGAAGCGTCCTTTGCGGACTACCGGACTTACGTGTATCACGGCCAGGTGGTGGACCATCAGACGCACTTGGGTTTTGATCTCGCGGTGGTGCAGCACACGCCCGTGGTCGCCGCCAACGACGGCCAAGTGGTCTTTGCGGCCTACCTGGGGATTTTCGGCAACGCCATCGTGATCGACCACGGGTGCGGATTGCAGAGCCTTTACGCACACTTGAGTTCCTTCGACGTCAAGGAAGGTGACACGGTGAAGCGCGGTCAGGTGATCGCCCGAAGCGGTCAGACCGGACTGGCGGGGGGCGACCATCTGCATTTCACCATTTTGCTGGAGGGAATTCCGGTCAATCCGGTGGAATGGTGGGACCCGCACTGGATTCACGATCGGCTCCAGGCGAAGTTGCAATCCTACCAATGATTGCAGAACTGAGGTATGGTCAGTAAAATTGTGTGTTACCATAGCGTCTATGGTTGCAATTCGCTTCCCATCTTCGGAACTGCGCGCCAAGGGGTTTCTACTCCTGGCGCAGAACGGAACGGTGCGGACCCTTCGCGGCGAAATTTACGTGTGCAGCGAGACGGCTCTCCCTGTCCTTGACGCACACAAAATCTCATACACCAAAGTGCCCCTGCCGGTGAATCAAGATGAAGTGGACGCGCTACGAAATACTCCTACCACTGTGTTATACAGAGCGACATAAATGATGCAGGATTCGGCGGTAGCGCCGGGCTTTAGCCCGGCATGTGCCGCCCTAAAGGGCGGCGCTACTTATGTCGCTCTGTATATAACGATGGCCGGCCCATCGAAGCAGAAAAACTCGATCAGACCAACTTGGAACTCCTGGAGAGGTTTTCCGCAACTACAGCCGATATGATCACGGCCATCGGCTCCTGGAAATACGAGGGAGCACTTTATGAGGATCGGTTGCTGCGCTTGATTATTGACGTTCAGGGGTCGCGGCCTGCAAATGAGTTCTTTCGTGAGTACAAGGAGACCTTGAAAGCACGCTTCGAGCAGATCGATATATGGATCAGTAGCCATGAGATCGAGATTCTGTAACTTCGCGCACCGCCCGTTTTGCAGATTCTCTGGCAAGCTCCTGGAGAGGCCTGGTCCTAGCGGAGTAATCTGCGGACCTCTCCCCTGTAACGTGTAACCTACTTTCCCGCGACGCGGCCCAGGTAGAACTCGAAAAACTTGGCGGGATTCGTGGACAAGCCAACCGTAGCACTGGCAGGCTTGCTATCCACTATTCGTGTAAACCCCTGGTTGTCAACTTCGACGGCAAGATCTTTTGTTTGGCAAAGAGCGGGGTCGAGCACCAGCGCCACGGCCATCGGGTCGAAAAGGGTGGGCGTTTCCCGATTCCAAAGATGATAAAGGGCGGCCAGAGAGTTGGTGACCGGCGTGTTTTGATTGAAGATGCGGCTGCGCGCCGCGGCGTCGAGTTTCAGCATGGCCGTCACATCGAGCGGCGCCATAAGGATGGGGACGCCGGAGGAAAAGACCACCTGGGCAGCGGCGGGGTTCGATTTGATGTTCCATTCCGCGTCAGGATGCGAGCCAGGCTCGTAGCCGCGCGCGATGGCGCCCCCCATAATCGCGAGGCGCTTGATCTTTTTCGCCACCAGCGGGTCAGCTTTGAGCATGGCTGCCACGTTGGTGAGTTCGCCGATGGCGATGAGGGTGATTTGCCCGGGATAGCGGTGGAACTTGCTGCGCAGAAAATCGACGGCGCTTTCCTTAAGAAGCTGTGGTCCCACAAAGCCATCCGCCCAAGGGGCTTGGTTGATGTTTTGCTTCGGCCCCGGCACGCCGGCCACCACGGGAACCTGCCGCCATTTTCCGCCCGCTTCCCACAACATCTTGGCCGCGATGCGCGCCCGCGCTGCGGTGTCGCCGGAGACGGTGGTCACACCCAGCAATTCAAATTCGGGGCTGTTGATGATCAGCGCCAGGGCAAAGGCATCGTCGATATCGGTGCCGATGTCGGTGTCGAGGATCACGGGGATCTTTGCAGGCGTCGCCGCGACGGAAGTTCCAGCAAGTACAAAACAAACTAGGATGACCTGGATCAGCAGCTTCATTTGAATTCGCCTCGGAAAATCTCGGGCCCGTTGTCGGAGCGAGGAGCAAGGTTACTTGTAGGTACGTATGTGGTTGAAGTTGATGACATCAACGTCCAGGTTCCCAAGATATTGATATAAGCGCAAATCGTCGGTAAGAACCAAGCATTTTGAAGTAGCAGCCTGGAGGATGGCAGTGTCGGTCAAACCAAACCTCGGAAAGCTTTTTTCACCGGCCAATTCTCGACTGGCGGTGTAATGCTCGTGCAGATCCTTAAGATCGTGGGCGAACTGCTCGTGGAAAGAGGTCCGGAGTTCGTCCGGTAATTGCCCCAGCAGGTTACTGACCTCTGTGAGGATGCTGGGAGTCGTAACGATCCCTTTGAACTTTTTAACAAAATCGATCAGACACTCGAAATCCTCGACCGTGAATTGTGCTGTTCGTTTGAATTTCGCAATTCTGGTCCGGTCATTCAAACCGACGAAGAACAGGAGAAGCAGATTTGAATCGATAAGAAGGTTTTTCCTGTGGTAGGCGCTGGTCGGGTCCGCAACCCTACTGGGCATGTTCAACCTCACGGATCTTCATCGACACGACCTCTCCGGTCTCGTTATCGACCTTGAACACCTTGAACGCGCGCGGGCCTTTCCGAGAGAATTGGGGCAAAGGAGATGGACGGTCATAGCCGAGGGTGATGAGCCAATAACTCCCCCTTAGCTCGACCTCTTCCAGCAGCACGTTCTTAAATTGATTCTTGTATAGATCTGTAAAGTACTCTGCCGCCTTTTCCGCCGCCTCTTTGACGCTTATCATCGCAATCCACCTTCCCATAGTTGCCGGGTCTTGAGCCGTGGCTCGCAGCCTTTATCTCTTTCACAAATCAGCCCCCCTACGATTATTCATCCATTCCTTTAGGGAATCAATTCATCATTTCACCACCGGCGCCAGCGCCACACTGGCCAGACCGAGGATGAAGAACACAAACATCAGGGTCAGGAGGCGTATGGCGGCCGGTCCCGCACCGCGAAATTCCTTCCACACGAAGACGCCCCAGAGGGCAGAGACCATGGTGGCGCCCTGTCCCAGCGCATAGGACGTTGCCGGGCCGACCATCTGGGCATAAGAGGCCACGAAGTTGGAAACCCCTCCCACGCCCCAGATCAAGCCGCCGAGCACTCCCCACGCGTGCAGTCCTCCGCGCGCCGCAAAGTAGTCGCGCAGGCTCACGGGGGGCGCGCCGGTAATAGGCCGGCGCATGAGCGCATAGTTCAACACCAGGTTCGAGCCCAGTATGCCCAAAGCGAACACGAACATGACGGTATAAGGTCCCAGGTGGCCTTCTCCCTTAATGGCTTTGGCGATGAACGGATAGAAGAATCCCATGAAAATGCCGGCGAGAAGGCTCAGCACAATACCTTTGGTGGTGACCTGAACGTTGCCGGAAAGTTTCCGGTACGCCATCGCATCCAATACGATGGCTGTGCACACCAGCGCGACCCCCCCGAACAGCATGAGGGGATTGCCCGCCGGGGTTACCACATAGTTAAGCACCGTGCCAACCACGAGCGCCAAACCGATACCAATGGGAAAAGCCACGGCCAGTCCGGCGATGCCGATGGCGGCGACCAGCAGCATATTGGCGATGTTAAAGATCACCCCTCCCGCGAGGGCCAGCAGCATGTTCCGCACGCTGGCGCTCCCGAGATTATGAAAGAAACTCTCCGGATTCGCGGGCTCGGTGCGGCCAAACGTCAGCCCTACGATCAGGCTGAGAAGCACGATGCCCCAGACGTAATCCCAATAGAAAAGCTCGAATCGCCAGCTCCCCGTCGCCTTCTGCGTGTTGGCCCAACTCCCCCAGGAAATCATGCTGAGGATCATCAAGGCTAGCGTGAGGGGATAAATCTGCGGAATGAACATGCGGTGCTCCTTCGCAAAGCGGAATCGGAAAAGTG
>JBEKAD010000463.1:0-4918 GCA_050018435.1 Terriglobia bacterium | reverse complement strand
CGAAATCGTCAGCCGGTAGGCGCCTTTGGGCACGCCCGCCAGGTTGAAAATGATCGTGTAAGGATGCGGGCGCGATCCCCCCGCCATGTTCTCAGAACCGGGCTGGGTGGAGGGCCAATCTTTGGCCGGATCACTCTGGCCCACTGTGAACACGGGATTGTAGTTGGGATCAGCAAAGTTCACCTTGCCGTTGAATCCGCTCGGCGATTGATCAAATTTCCCGATCTCCCACACGATATTTTCTGCGGCAGCCGCGGAGAGGCTTTGTAAAGGAAAGTAAATCGCAAGGGCGAGGATAATTCGTGCTGGAATCTTCACTCGATGCATAACTGACTCCTGGAAGAAGGCTCGTTCCCCTATGAATTCGAAGAGGTGTAGCGCGGACCTGTTTTGTAAGTCCGTGGCTCGTCCCCTATGGGCAAGGAAAAGCCGCGGACCTACAAAACAGGTCCGCGCTCTGGCCTGCGTAGTAAGGGCACGCCATGGCGTGCCCCTACGCCTTGATCGCGGGCCGAATCGTGGGCGATCCCACCGCAGCTTTCAATTCCGGATCGCCGTGGATGACCTCCACGACTTTTCGGGCCATTTGATTATCGATTTCCGTCTCCCGGTGGAGCACCACGGGGTAGCGCACAACGAGATCCAAGCCCTTTTCCACCAACTGAAGCCGCGCTTGCGGGCTGGGAACCACGGGGGAAATGGCCGTCAAACCTTTGAGAGATTGATGCTGCTCCTCGATGCTTTCACGATATTGGGAATAAACAGAATTGACCGCTTCCAGCAATTTGTTTTCCGCCAGTGCGTAATCGCTGTCCCGCTCCAACTTCACCACCACTTCGTGCCAGGCATAGGCGGTACCCGGGATCTGCTTTAAGATGGGTATGCCCATGAAAAGCACGGAGTTCGAAATCACCACCACTCGTCCGGTGGGGTGCAGGTCGGAGCCTGCCCCCGCCAATTCCGTCAAGTAAAGACGAACCAAACCTACATAGATGACATCTCCCGTGACACCGGAAACGGAGATGCGATCACCCACCATAACGCCATGACGCCCAATCAGAAAGAAATAGCCCGCGACCGATAGGAGGAGGGTTTGCAGAGCCACCGCAATTCCCGCAGCCACGAAGCCGGCGAAGGTTGCCAGCGAACTGAATTCGCTGACGAGTCCCAGAGCAAGGACAATGGCCAGAAGGAGGCCGGTGACGATGTGGCGCAGAAGCAGAAGCTGATGCCGCATCCGCGCTTCGTGAACGTATCGGAATGTCCCTCGCCGCCAAGATTCGGAAATAGCCACCACAACGACGATCCCCATCAGGAGGACCGCCACATGGACCAGGAACGATCTGAGAATCTGAATGTACTCCCTGTGTGCCGAGTCTTCCCACTGGCGCAAGCTGGCCTGGCTTTCATCAAGCAGAATGATTTCCTGTGCCAGGGGAACGGTGGCGCTTGAAACCTGCTTGAATTGCGTGGTGAGTGAGATTATTTTTTGCCGGGTTGCTTCCATACTTGCCGGGTCTTGCGGCGCGGGCCGGTTTGCCAAACCACGTCCATCCTCAATCGTGGCGCGGAGCCTGGTGCGAAGCGGAGATTGCACCTGGCGGGCCAATTCAATGACCGTGCTGGCGCCCCCAATCAACTGGTTGATCGCGCGCAGATCCCCCGATCGCGAGAGCACCATCGACGCTTGACTGATCAGCCCTGACCCTTCGGAAGACCTGGGTGGCGGGCTGGACGGGGCAGGTACAGCCTCTTTTCCCGGGGATTCGGCAAAGAGAGTGGGGACCGTTTTCTTCAGGTCGTCGATCTCTTGTTGCAATCCCTCTACTTTCCGCGCGCTGCCGTTCATGAACGTCGACAATTTCTGAAGTGCTTCCTGAAGCGCCTTGTCGAAATCCAGTTGCTCTTGCAGGTTGCCCCGTTGGGAAATCAATTCCTGGCGCTTCTTTTCGAAAGCCTTGGGGATCTGGCTGTTCAACGTCTCGATCTGGGTTTGGGTTAGGCTGATCTGAGCGGCAGTCGTCGCGGCGGACTTGGCGATGTTTTGTTGTTCGCTCGAGGTTTGGGAGGAGAGATCGACGCCCCCACCGCCGGCTTCGCCCCCTCTTTCCGCATGCAGAAGCGTGGCTTCTGTCTCCGCGGATTGGAAGGCGAGCTGCAACGCCTGCCCGGCGAGGCTGCGGGCATTGTCCAGGTAAAATGCGTCGCTCGGCTGGCCCGCGGATTCATTAGCACTGGTGAGCTGCTTATACCAGGTGATGGCAGCATTTAGATGCCGGATGATGGCAGCGTCTTCAGGACGGGTGTCTTGCGCCGAAGTTGCCTGCGGCGTCGCCAGATACTGGAGAGTGGTTGCGGCAGCCACCGTCACAACGAGAATACCCGCCGAGACCCTGAGCCCTCGCTTCACCAATTTGCACCCCTTACTCTTTGGTAGCACGATTGGGTAACGACCGCAATACCGGGCAGGCCAGCGGGTATAGCACGGACCCCCGCTCTTGGGGTCTGCGGTCCTTCCTTCGCAAAACCGAAAATCTCAAAGACGGACGCCTGCCCTCGGGTTCGGGAGCTTGAGGAAGAACCGCAGACCTCAAAGGCAGAGGTCTGCGCTACCCCTACCCGCTGCGCTACCCGCTTTGCGGAGAGTCCTGCTTCGGGATTTGCAGGCGCGCCAGGGAGAGCGACCAGAACAACACGCCGGCAGAAATGAGGATCAGGGCGAGAGAAAAGCGCGCGATCATCTGCGCGTAATCCCAGAATCCTGCTGGGACCGTGGGATGCCAGTTGGCAAGCTCATAAGCTATTCCGCCGAACACCCCCACGCTCAGCAAGCTCGTCAGAAATGGAGTCCGGAAGGTGCAGCCGGCGAGGAGCTTCCAGGTTTGCTTTCCCGCACTGCGCCAGCCACCGCGCAAGAGAGCGACGAAAAAGCTGAGGAGGAATCCACTGAGAACAATCCACAACAGCCCCTCGATGAAACTGTAGGTTGACTCAATGGGCACATGGCTGATGGCTCGGTGGGAATGAAAGGTCAGGACAGATGCGACTTCCACCGAGTGTCCATTGATCCAGTCAAAGACTGCGCTGCACAGCCACACCAGCGCTAAGCTCAGGAGGCAAAAGATCAAAGCGTTCAGAAGTTTCTTCCGTTCCATCGTCCACAGCGACCTGAGCGGGAGACTCCTGCCCTCGGTGGCGGCGGCCTCGGCAGCACCCGAAACGGTTCCCGCCACGATGCCGGCTGCGGCAAGGAGTTGCACGATGGCCCAGATGAGCGCGAGAATCAGCAACAGTGCCGAGGACTCCGGTAACCCCAACCATTCGTAAAACAAAAACAGCCACAGCGCGATGAGCGCCGCCAGCACCACAACGGTTCGGTAGCTGCGGGCCACAACCCCCAGGCTCCACTTCCAGGCTGCAATAGCTCTCTTCATTTGTATCACTCAGCGTGCGAACTTAAGCGAGTCGGTGTAGCGCGGACCTGTTTTTTAGGTCCGCGGCTCGTCCCCGATAGGCAAGGAAAAGCCGCGGACCTACAGAACAGGTCCGCGCTACCCTTCTCAGCGCAAGACCTTGCGTTCCCGCTGCAAGACGAGACTCCTCACCCGACCTCGTCCCTCGGCCACCCTCTCCCCTGGGGAGAGGGCTGAATCCAAAATTCAAAATCTAAAATCCAACATCCAAAATCCACAATTCACAATCCGAAATCTGAAATCGCAAATGGTTCCATGACCCGATGATTCAATGACCCAATTATTTCACGGTCACCGTAGCCGCTCGCGTCGATGCCTGCCTCGCGGGCTCATACATGGGCAGCACACGAGCCGGATTTGCCTGAAACGTTCCAGGGGTCACGGCCTTCAAAAGATAATGGAACTGCCCCTGTCCGCGCCGGTACGTGGTGGAGAACAGCGCCGCGCGATCGTCGTGAAATTCGCGCTGCGTGTAGTAGAAATCCCACCAGGGCGGCTTCTCCTTGAGTTCGTATAAACCTTCTTGCTCAATAAACTCAAAGCCGGCAGGGATGGGGTCCTCAATCTCCAAATATTGCTCGTCTTGCGTAGCGCTGACGGTCAGGCGCACGACGACGACGTCACCCGTCTCGACCGGACCTGCAAGCGGCTGCTCGGAATAGACGATGCGATTGTCTTGCCGCTCCGGCGCCAGCTTGAAGTATTCACGGAGCACGTTCAAAGCGTAGCTGCCTGCCGGCGCCGGTTTGGGCTCGCGGGAGAAATAGGAGGCCGACGCCGACCAGTAGAGCACTCCGGCGCCGGATTTCACAATTCGCACCTCGTTTGCGCCCCCACGCACTTGCGGTGCGCCGGTCGTCAGCACGATGGGAAGTGGATTGGCAACGTCCTTTTCCGTTATGGTCCGGTCGGCAAGCTTTTGGCCATTCAGGTAGACACTCAGCGTGTAATTCGGTTTAAGCTCGCCGGAAATCTTCAGGTAGTCGATCAAGCCGTAGATGGCGGTCGCGGTTTGCTCCGTGGACTCCCAATAGTAGCCATCGGAGCGATGCTCCATCAGCCAGCGCGCGGCGCGCGGCAACAAATCACTCTTCGGATCGAGGTTCGCCAGGGCTTTGAGCGCATACGCCGTCGTCTCAAAGGAATTGTCGGAAGCGAAGTCGAGCATTTCCTGGCGTTCGGACTTCCACCAAACAAAGGGGCCTTCCGAGTGGGCGCCCGCTTCCAGCAGCTTTACGAATTCCTGGGCGCGCGCGTCTTTGAGCTGCAAAAGCAGCAGGGCCATCAGTGCCTGTCCGTGCGCGGAGAACTTCTCGCGTGAGGAATACAAGTCTTCCACCAGCGCGCGGTCCACGTCGCCGCTCAAGGCCAAGGCGTAAATCATGTAAACGCGAATGTCCGCGAGCGCGAGGGGATTTTCCTTTATCTGCTTCAGCAGCGATTCG
>JBEKAD010000462.1:0-6696 GCA_050018435.1 Terriglobia bacterium | reverse complement strand
TACTCCTGCGGGCGACGCTTATTCCGACTCGAACGGGTCCTACCTGTTTACGGGGCTTCCCAGCGGCACTTACGCGGTGGTCGTGGAAGCTGAGGGGTACAAACCCTTCCGCGGGGCCGTGCGACTGGATAATATACTACAGCCCCGGGGGCAGGTGATTGTGGTGCTTGAGCCCGCAACGAAGCAGATAGCCTCGAAGGGGCCGATGATCGCGGGCAGCAGTAGCAGCCGCGAACTCAACGCTAGACATCCTCTGCCGCCATTCGCCCCCAAGGCCGTCAAGGAATTCGACAAAGGAAACAAAGAGCGGCAACGAGGGAACCGCCAGGCTGCCCTGGAGTGTTATCAAAAAGCTCTGCGGATCGATGCCAACTTCTACCCTGCGCTGAATAATATGGGGACCCTTTTCCAGCAGCAGGGGAACCACGCCCAGGCCAAGGAGGCCTTCATGAAGGCTCGGGAAATCAACCCCGAGGATGGAGAAGCCTACATCAATCTTGGCCATGTGCTTTTTGAGGAGGGCCAATTTCGACCCGCAGTCGATCAACTGAATCAAGGCTTGCAGCGCTCGCCGCAATCGGCGGTGGGGAATTTTTTCCTCGGCTCCGCGTATTTCAAGCTGCACGAGACGGGGAAAGCTGAACCTCTGCTGAAGCAAGCCTGTGCGCTTGACCCGCAGCACATGGCGCCCGCCCACCTGCAACTCGCCAATCTGTATTTGCAGCGCCACGATTATGGGGCCGCCAAAGTGCAACTCCAGACCTACCTGCAACTCAATCCCTCGGCACCCCAAGCTCCGGCCATCATGAAAATGCTGGCCAGCATTAAGGGGAATTGAGCAGGGGTGGCGACACTGGTGAGAAGTCTCGTGAGAAGTCTCGTTGTGTCGATGGCAGGAGAAGCGTACAATCGGCTCGGGCAAGAGGTCCAAATCGGAAATCCCAGTTAGGACCACGAAGCGAGCGTCGCGATCTAGGGGCAGAGCCTGCAAGGTGGCTCAGAGGCGTGAAAGCGGTCCACCGCTTAGTCTGGGTCGAAGCCAGCCTAGGTCCGGCCGCGCAGGAGGATTTCAAGATGCGCGTGAGCCAATGCCTGGAGTGCCGGGATTTCCCCTGCGCAGATGTCAAACACGCGTGCTTCGTCGTCCCTCCCGTGGACGCGCAGCCGGATGCGATCTCCGCGGTGATGATTTCGGAGGCCGCGCCGGAAAATCGCGACGACTACTTTTACGCCAAAGGCGATCCCTTGTTTCAGAAGACCACCGTCCATGCCTTCAACGACGCGGGCGCAAAGGTGCTGTCCACGAAAGACATCGTCGACCGGGGCGTTTACCTTACCACCGCCGTCAAATGCGCAAAGACCGGGTACGGAATTGCGACGAGCACCGTGAAGCAGTGCTCGCTCCTCCTGGAAAAGGAACTGGCCCTGTTTCCAAAAATGAAGGCACTGTTATTGATGGGAGATGTGGCCATCAAAGCCCTCAATGCCATTGCGCAGCGCGCGGGGGAGAAGCGCGTGATCCCTGCTGGTTCGACCTACAAGCTCCGCGGCCAGAAGTACTTCTTCCGGGGAATGCGAGTCTTCCCTTCCTACTTGCAGGCCGGCCCCAGCTTCTTCATCGAGAAGGGCAAGCGAAGAATGATCGCGGAAGATATCGCGGCGGCCCTGAAGTTGGTCGAGTGAACCCCTCGCCTGCAAGGCGTTGTCGCCGGCGTTATTCCACCCGCCGACTCCTCCGACTACCGCGCTTCGCAGGGCGTTCGGACGATGTACGCCCTCGCGGCGGCGTACTATACTAACCGGAGAATGGCATCTTCCTGCGCGCAGCCCAAGGCCGGCCGATGGATCGGGGGCAGACTTCTCGCCCTGGCGATGCTGGTTGCGCTCGGTGGGCTGGCGGCCATCACGAGGGGTGGAACTGCGAACCCTGCCGCTCCGGCTTCTTCCCCTTCCGTTTTCCTCATTACTATTGACACACTGCGCGCGGACCACATCGGCTGCTATGGAGATGGGGGCGTAGAAACGCCAGTAATGGACGGCCTGGCCGCCGCGGGGGTGCGTTTTGAAAATGCTTACGCACAAGCCCCCATCACCTTGCCCTCCCACGCGGTGATCCTGACGGGAACTTATCCGATGTTCAACGGCGTCCGCGACTTCACTTCGCCGGGGCTGCCGTTAAACATTCCGACCCTGGCAGAAATGTTGCGCCGCAAGGGTTACCGCACCGCGGCCTTCGTCAGTTCCTACGCGCTCAATTCCATGTGGGGATTGAATCGCGGATTCGATGTGTATGACGACAACCTGGGCCTTGAACCGGGCCGCTCGAACGACATCTTTCTGGTCGAGCGGCGCGGTGACCACACGGTTGATCGCCTGCTGGCATGGCTAAACCGACAGGGCACCACGCCGTTCTTTGTGTGGCTGCACCTTTACGATCCGCACAGCCCGTACCGGCCGCCGGAGCCCTACCTGAGCCGATACGCGAGCCATCCCTACGACGGCGAGATTGCTTTCGACGACGCGCAGGTGGGCCGCGTGTTCACCCGACTGAAAGAGTTGCACCGGTTCGACTCGATGGCGGTGCTGCTGCTCAGCGACCACGGCGAGTCTCTGGGAGAGCACGGCGAGGATGAGCATGGGTTCTTTATTTATAACGCCACGCTGCGCGTGCCGTTGATTGTGAAGTTGCCGGAGGGATCCCCTCACGGGAGTTCGGGACTCGGGACTCGGGACTCGGGCACCCCCGATGCGAACAAGTCCCCGTTTCCCGTATCCCGTGCTCCCGTGTCCCGTGCCATCGCGCGGCCCGTGGGCACCGTGGACGTGGCCCCGACGATCGCGCAGTTGTGCGGGATTCCATCCGCCGAAACCCGGAGCTTTCAAGGCCGCTCCCTGCTGCCCGCGGTTTCGCCAGCACCCTCCGCGGAGGATGCATCCGTCTACGCAGAGTCGTATTATCCCCGCGATTCGTTTGGCTGGCATGAATTGCGCGGCCTGCTCAATTCGCGTTTTGCCTTTATTGATGCCCCGCGACCGGAACTGTACGACTTGCAACACGACCCTGAAGAGCGCCACAACCTGGCGCCGGCGAATGCATCCCTGGCGGCCTCGCTGCGCGAAAGGTTGGAAGAGGTCGAGCGGAGATACGCAGGGCGGGCGCCGTTGACACCCGCGACGCCGGATCCCGAAACCGTGGAACGCTTGCGTTCCCTCGGCTATGTGGGTTTCGAGTCCTCCGCTGCCACGCAGAATGATTCGCACCGCGCCGACCCCAAGGACAAAATCGCGACGCTGCATCGCATCCTGCGCGCCTCTGACCTGCGCCGGCTGGGAAAATACGCGGAGGCGGAGGAACTGCTGGCAGCTCTGAATAAAACCGAGCCGGCCCTTTACGTCGTGCCTTTCGAGCGCGGCGAGAATTTTCTGGCGTGGGCCAAGCCTCAGCAAGCGCTGCCGGAGTTCGGCAAGGCCTTGTCCCTGAATCCCTCCTTCGACCAAGCGCTGTTGGGGCTCGGCCGGGCGCACTTCATGTTGGGGCAGGACAAGCCTGCCGCCGAATCGCTGGAGCTGGCGCTGCACATGAACCCCCGAAACTTCCTGGCGCGGCTGGCGCTGGCCAAAGTCTATTGGCGGCAAAACCTACCGGCGAAAGCCGAACCGGAACTGGCGCAGGTGGTGAAGGAACATCCGGAGCTTACCGAGGGCCACGCTGACTACGCCGTCATCCTGACGAAGCTGGGCAAATATCGCGAGGCGATGCCGCACTTCGAGCGCGCCCTCGCCGCGGACTATCGCGACCCGGTGCTCTACAACTACCTGGGGATTTCTTACGGAGAGATGGGAGAACAAGAAAAGGCCCGTGAGGCCTACCAGCAGGCCGTGGCGCTGAACCCCGGCTACGCAGCGGCCTATCTGAATCTCGCCTTGTTATCGCGAAAGCAGAATCAACTGGAAGAAGCCCGCCAGTATTTCCAAGAAACCTGCCAGCTCAGCGCTGCGCTCTGCCACCAGTACGCAGCGCAATTCCCGAAGCCATAGCGACCATCGGGTGCTGTCATTCTGGTAGGACGGTCTTGGCGTCGTCCATTCTCGATCCCCGCAGGGGATACATACAATAGCCGGGGGCAACGCCCCCGGAAAACGCGCCCCCCACAAAGTCCGACCCTGAAAGGGTCGAATCGGGGTGGCATCACGCCCATCTTGCGTCCCACGGCCCAGAGGGATGCGACCCCTTCAGGGTCGGGGGACGTTCGTCACGCTTTCCGGGGGCGTTGCCCCCGGCTATTATCTTGTGCCCTTGCAGGGCGTAAGAACCTTGCGTTCGGAACGCGCCACGCCACGCTAGCAGGTGTAGCGCGGACCTATTCTTTAGGTCCGCGGCCCGTCCCCTATGGGCAAGGAAAAGCCGCGGACCTACAGAACAGGTCCGCGCTACCCTTCCTCAGCCCGAGTTTCTGCTCATCATGGGCAGCCGAAAGGCTGTCAATGCTCAGGATGACAGTGAGAGGGGTTTTTCCGCAACCTGTTTAGCCCCGCCGTTTCAGGCCCTTAACTCTGCGTTGGACAAGTCAACGGTGGCGGCGCGCCCCATCCAGATTGACGACGTGCGCTTGCCGCTGGGGCACCAGGCATGAGAAAAGGGCACGGGCAGGACTGGTCGCCCCCCATTAAGATCGGCGGACTTTCAGCCGCGGTGACACCACTGCTACGCGCTACCGGCTGCTACCTGCTCCATCGGAGCTTCAGACCAGCGGAACCTGGCAGGGGGCACACATGGTACACTACTCCCTCGCCCGCTCGAAGCAATGAGCGGTGGTTGATTTTGTCGGGTGCGAAGGGAGAGCCGGAGGGCGCGCCTCCGGCTCGTAAGGGCCCTTCGCGAGCGAACAGAACTAGCCGATCAGTTTGCGGCGCAGACCCGCCAAGCCGAGCAGACCCGAGCCGAGCAGAAAAAGAGTGGCGGGTTCGGGCGTAGAAGCATTGAAGGTGGTCACCAGCGCCCCCTCAGTAGAGCCGAAGCAACCAACGTTGGTGAAGCACCAGGCGCGACTGGTCGCCGTGCCAGTGTAGTCGGCCCACATGTAGCCGTTGCCGCTGCCTTCACCCACGTTGTCCTGGTTGGTGACATCGATTTCAAGCAGCAAATTGCCTTGGGTTGGGTCATAGGTGAAGGGTGTAACCAAGGATGCCGATTCACTGGTGCCGTAAGAGAGGCCCCCGGGGGATATATAGAGGCTGCCCACAAGCGTTTCCGTCCCTGCCCAGTTGCTGGCGAGGGTCGAGGACAGGCCGTTCACTCCGTCATTTGCGTAGCCTAGAGACAAGTTATACGTGCCGCCGAGTAGAGTATCCCCGGGGAGGACGGTATAGTGATACCACGTAATGGTATTGATCGTTGTGGTGCCCGTAAAAGCCGTCGATGCGAAAACCTGCTGGTATTCAATCGACGGTCCGACGTTGGTCCCACTATCGTTGCAAATGAACGGATAGCAATTACCGCTATCATAGCTGCCCACGGTGACGGGATCGTCGGCGTACAACAGGCCGCTGAGCGTCAGGAAGCACAACAACAGCGCGGCCCTTCCGATTATCTTCATGATCTGTCTCCTCACTTTGGATTCACTACTGTGGACAAATCTTCTTTAACGGATCGACCAGAATTTCCTTTCTTCAGGAGAGTTTTCTTGATACTACCTCACTATCCTGCGAGCAATTCCGATTCCAATGAGGGCATAACTGTAACTTCTTATTTTTGTTGTGATTACAAATGTGGGTCATCAAGGAGAGTTAGGTACCGAGGAAAACGTTTGCACATTGAGCACAAATGTTTGCACATTCGCCAAATGTCTACAAATCAGTCGATTCCCTGCTCTCCCCAGGGGAATTGATCTGAGTCATATATTTCCGCGATCTACGCCTTGCCCTCTCCGGCGACCGGAAGCAAGCCACGGCCAGCATAATTCTGACCGTCGGCTCTTCCCTTGATGGCGAAGGCACGGCTTGCTGGAATAGTTGAATCCCGTGCGGAAAGGGTTGGTGAAGCGTCCGGAAGATGGGCGGTGGTGGAGTTACGACAATTTTGCGTTGGACAAGTCGACGGCAGCGGCGTGGCCCATCCAGATTGACGACTTGCGGTTGCCGCTGGGGTATCGGGCATGAAAAAAGCCCACGGTCAGCACTGGTCGCCCGCCATTAAGATCGGCGGACTTTCAGCCGCGGCGACACCGTGGCTACCGCTTCTTGGCCCGTTCCCGGCACGAGCCGGGGCGGGCAAAACTCGGCGGGCGGAATTTAGTCAGGCAAAATTGGGCCGGCGCCAGCCCGAATTTCTCACTCCTGGACGCTCTTTGGTGGGCTGGCGGAAGGGCTAGGCTTCAGCCCCGCCCTTCCAGACCCGTGGTGAGAACTCCCCGCTAAGGGCAATACTGTTCACATAAGGGGTTTGAGGAAATTATTCATCAATTTGTTCCGGAGAGACCCCCTCACCCACCGCCTTGCGGTCCTCCCTCTCCCCCAAGGGGGAGAGGGAAGAAGAATTCTCAGTAGGGAAGAAGAATTCTCAGTTTTGGTGCTGCATTCATGAGTCTCTCTGCCCCAACAAGGAGAGGGTGCTGACCACTGATACTAATTCACCGTCAAAGATAGAGTTTTGAACCAATCAAAGCAGGTCATCGAGCGGACGACCTCGGGGTGTTG
>JBEKAD010000461.1:0-4937 GCA_050018435.1 Terriglobia bacterium | reverse complement strand
CTGTTCTAATCGAGCCATGGACGTAGGTAAACGATTAAGACAATTGCGTGAAGTTAAAGGTCTCTCGCAAGGCGACATCGAACGGCGATCCGGTCTCTTGCGCTCATACATCTCTCGCGTTGAAGGCGGATACACAGCTCCCTCGCTCACAACTCTGGAAAAATTCTCTAAGGCATTGGAAGTTGAACCTTACCAATTGCTCTTCCAGGGTGAGGGAAAACCGTCCGCACCCAAGGTTCCCGATCAGGTGGCCCTGGCGCTTTCGGCCACACTCATCCCTCACCTTCCCGGCGAAAGCTGAGAAGGATAACCGCGATCGGCGCGTACAGAACAGCTTGGGTGCTCTCAGTGCTTGGCGAGCTTGTCTGCCATCGACAGCAACAGCCTGCGGTTTGCGCTCGACATGCTCTCAAAAGACTTGATCAGCCTCTTGACCGGCTTACCCAGGGTCACCTGATCGGGAACCTTGGGTGCGGTCGGTTTTCCCTCACCCTGGAAAAGCAATTGGTAAGGTTCTACTTCCAATGCTTTGGCGAATTTTTCCAGAGTGGTAAGCGAGGGTGCTGTGTATCCGCCTTCAACGCGAGAGATGTACGAGCGCAAGAGACCGGAGCGCCGTTCGATGTCGCCTTGCGAGAGACCTTTAACTTCACGCAATTGTCTTAATCGTTTGCCTACGTCCATAGCTCGATTAGAACAGAATCAGAACCCCGTGTCAACCATGTTAAGTTAATATATTAACGCCTTACTAAATCCATTAAGATGCCTGACTTGTGCTTTCCGATAAAGATAGCTCCCAAATTCCGATTCTCACATCCTGAAACACTCCCCCACGGGGTGGTGACTCCTTTAGGGATGGAGCTTAAACCGGAAATTCCGGGAAAATCCCATGCCTGACGTTAAAGAGAAAAGGCCTTGGGGCTCGAAGAACCTGAACTCGGCACCCCCTCACCGTGGTACTCTCTTGGCAAAATCCGAGCGCAAGGGGGAGGAGAGAAATGAAATCTCGAGAGCGCGTTGAGAAGGCCATAAACTTTCAGGAAGCCGACCGGGTGCCGATCGACCTGGGAGGGCTCAAGGCGTCGGCGATTGCGGTCGAGACTTATGACCGAGTGTTGCGCAAGCTGGGCCTCGGCAAGACGCCGCGTGTGGCGGACACGCCGGGCATGATTGCGGTGGTGGAAGAGCCGGTGCGCAAGCGGTTCAGCGTTGACGTGATGCCGGTGGATATCACCATGATCCCTGGCCTGATGACCCCCGAGAGTCAGTGGGTGCCGCGCCGCCTTTTCTCCGGCACGGACGTGCTCTTTTTGCCGGGCACGCGCATCCAGGAAGAGGCGGACGGAGGCTGGCGGCTTCTCGACAAAAACGGCGCGCCCGGCTCATTCCGTATGCCCAAGGACGGCTACTACTTCGATGATGTCTCTTTCAACCGCGGGAAGGGAATTGACCCGGCGAAGTTCCACCCCCTTGATGACATCGCGGACGAAGCGCTGAAGCAGGTCGAGGAGTACTCCTCCCAGCTTTACCACGGCACGGACTACGCTCTGCTCGGGTGGGGTGGAGGCGTGTGCTTTTTGGGACTGAGCATCATCACCGACCCGCGCTCCAACGTTACCATGGGCATGCCGGACCAATGGATGATGATGCTCTTGACCGAGAAAGAGACCTGTCATGAGATGATGAACCGGTCGGTGGAAGCCAGCATCAAGTGCCTGACCCTCCTGCACCAAGCCGTGGGCGACCGCTGCTTTGCTTGGGGCATTGCCTCCGACGACAGCGGCACGCAGCGTGGGGAGTTCATCAAACCCAGTCTTTGGGCGGAGATGATGAAACCCCATTACCGGCAGCTCTGTGACTGGGTCCATCAGCACACGCCCTGGAAGACTTTCCTGCACTGTTGCGGTTCGATCTACTATCTGATTCCGCATTTCATCGAAGCCGGCATTGACATCCTCAATCCCGTCCAGACCTCGGCGGCGAATATGGACCCCGCCCGGCTGAAGGAGGAGTTTGGTCGCAAGATCGTGTTCTGGGGCGGTGGCTGCGACACGCAGAGCGTACTGGGTGGAGCGACGCCGGAGGAGGTCCGTGAACATGTCAGGGGGCGGCTCGGGATTTTTGCGCCCGGCGGTGGCTACGTGTTTAACCAGGTACACAACATCCAGCGCAACGTGCCGACGGAAAACGTCTTCGCCATGCTCGACGCCGCGCGCGAGTTTGGGGTGTACGCCAAGGGGTGATGGACCATATGAGAAAGTCAAAAGGCAAAGTGCAAAAGGCAAAAGTGAAAAACCCTATGCCCCAAAATCCCTATCAAAAAAACATGGAATGACTGGTTTGCAGTGCATTGCGGCGGGGCCGCGCCGCCTAATCCAAGTTTGACCCTGTATTGCGAACCCTTAGTATCTAGTTATTTTCGCGGGGAATTTTAGATTTACGGCCCTTCACTTCTGCCTTTTGCACTTTGCCTTTTGACTTTCTCTTATGGTTTCGCCGCGCGCAGGGCTTCCGTTGCCAGCCACTCGAGCATGAACAGGGTGAGGGTACACGCCGGCGCTTCCACGAGCGCTGGGACCAAAATTCCCAGGTCCGAGACGTCGGCAAGGTCGCGATCGTTACTGTCCGTCAGGGAAAGCACCCGCGCCCCATTCTTCCGCGCTTGTGCGGCGCAGCGATGGAGGAGTTTCTTGATTTTCGAATGCGACCCGGAAAGAAACAGAACCGCATCGTCCCGCCGGGCGAAATGGGCATGTGCGCTCAAAAATTCCGAGGCCTCCACGGCCTCCACAGGAAGGCCGGCCAGGAATCGCATTCGCCGCGCCGCCCGCCAGGCGGGAAAGTGGTAAAACCCTCCACCCACGATGCGCAACCGGGGGAGGCGCGCCACCTCCGCCGCCACCGAGCGGACCACCGACGAAAGCTGCGTGAACACCCACTCGAGCTGATCCGGCAACTGATCAAATTCCTTTTCCACCAGGTCCCACCACGGCTTGGGTTTCTTCAGCACACGCATGGCTTCGAACGCCAGGAAATTGAGGGCAGCGTGCATACAGACCGTCACCGCGGGCGATTCCGCATCCCCTTCGGCCCGGGTGAGGAAAACATAATCCGCCAAATTCACCAGCGGGCTGTCGGGAGTATTCGTCAACGCTACCAGCGTGCAACCGCGCTCGAGCGCACTGAGGGCAAGTTCCCGGGCTTCCGGCCATTCTCCCGGCGCGGAGATCATGACCAGCACCGACCGCGGGTGCAGGAGGGCGAGACCATAGCTCTGGAAAACCTCCACCGGGCGCGCCACCACCGGCCAGCCGAGAAACAGTTCAAACGCATAGCCCGCCGCCAGGCCCAAGGCGGCGCAATCCCCCGTCCCGCAGACGTTCACCGGACCGTCACCCCACCGGACCTTGCGCACCACCGCCCCATACTCGGCGTGGGCCTTTTCCAGAGTCATGCGCAATGCGCCCGGGATTTCTTGCATCTGCTGCCGGTTTTCCATGGATTTCAACCTAAGAGCCAGAAGTTAGAAGCTAGAAGTTAGAAGCTAGAAGCTAGAAGTTAGAAGTCAGAAGTTAGAAGGAAGGAGTTAGCTTCTCGCTTCTAGCTCCTAGCTTCTACCTTCTCGCTTCTAGCTCCTAGCTTCTACCTCCTAGCTTCTAACTCCTAGCCTCTCCCTTCTCATTCCTCACTTCCACCCGGCCCAACCTCTGGCGTGGCCTTATTCGACACAAACATGTGCGCCGAGAGGTGCGCGCCGAAGAGCAAAATCAGGGCGCCCGCATACGCCCAAAAGAGCAACGTCACGGACAACGCAAAGGGCCCGTAAACCTCCCGGAAACGAACCATCGGGCGCGTCAGGGAATATATGCCTCCCCCTACTTCCGTTAAGATTCCCGTGGCGATGGCGGCGGGGAGAACCCGGGCCACGGGAACTTTCCCGTGGGGCAGAAAATAATAGATCATGAAATAGATCGAAACCACCAGGGGCACGGAGGCGATCTCCAGGACAGCTCCCGACACGAAGGTGAGGAAAGTCCGAGAAGGTATCCAGCCGATCATGAAAGTGATCGCCGCTTGCAGGGGCGTAACCGCCAGGATGAAGCCCAGGGCGAGCAGCCCGGAAACCAAGGCGAGGATGAAAGACATGCCCTGATTTTTCAGGAAACTGCGATTGCGCGGGAATCCCCACACCTTGTTGAGGGCGATCTCCAGCGGCAGGAACACCCCCGAACTGGTAAAAAAAAGCATGAGCACCGAGACCAACTGCAACCGTGGCCGCCCTTGAACCACCAGCACCAAATTGTGAATCACCGATTCCGACCCGCTGGGAAGGTGTAGGCGCAGAAGCTGAAGGACCATCTGGTAGGCATTCTCCCAGTGCAGCCAACGCCGGCAGATCGCCAACAAAATCAGGGTGAAGGGGAAAAAGGAAAGATAGGCGTTAGCAGCAATCGAAAAGGCATAGGCATGTGCCTCCGTCTCGAAGAGGTAGCGCAGGCTGGGAAAAAATAGGTCCGCCAGGCGGGCGCGCGTCAGGCCGCCGCGCCGAAGTTTCTCCCATTCTGCTGCCACCCTTTCATTCCACATGCGATGATCCGTGGGGCGACTGGACCATGCGCCCCGGTTACAAAAAGGAGGCGCAGTATAGTTCATCAGCGCCCCGCTTGCCAGAAGTATTGCTTGATACGCCCTGATACTTCCTGATGTGCAATGAGTCAGTTCGCGGGAGCAGCGCTCTGCACTGCAATACCGTAAAATCTTGTTTTTTTAGCAAGATTTTCGTACTATTTGAGGTATTACGAGAATAGGAATGGCCTGATCGTTTGGTTGCGGCTCCGCCACCTGCTGTCATGAATACAACAGCAAAACAAAGGATTCTTCTTCCCTCTCCCCCTTGGGGGAGAGGGGGGACCGCAAGGCGGTGGGTGAGGGGGTCA
>JBEKAD010000460.1:0-4937 GCA_050018435.1 Terriglobia bacterium | reverse complement strand
ATAAAGAAGGGGCGCGCTCCGGAAAGGCGGAGCCTTTCCGCACAGCGGCGCGGCAGAGCCGCTGACCACAAGGAATTGCCACCATGGACGATGTCCCTCATCGCAAATGTAAAAACTCCAGAGGCCGAACGCCGTTCGGCCCTACGGTCCATAACGCAAATCCAAAATCCAAAATAGCATGGGCGATCATCTTCCGTAATAGAATGCGGCGGCCGCGATGGCCGCGAACAAACTCAGCATCATCCAATCGAGCGGGGCGGTATGGAAATCATCGAGCATATAGACTTCACCGCGGAATCCCCGGGCGAGCATGGCGCTGTAAACGTCGCCGCTGAGCTGCAACGTCTTGGACATCAAGACTCCCACGCTGGCAGCGGCCAAGCGGCGGCGGTCGGACCCTTTCAATGCACCCACCATGCGGCTGCGGCGTGACTCCAGCATATCGCGAGCGCTTTCGAGCAGGAGGAAAATATAGCGGTAGGCCATCCCCAAGATCACCACCAAGACCACCGGAACGCGGAGCACGCGCAGCGCTTTCAAGACGTGGGTCCACGGCGTGGAGAGGATCAGCAACACCGAAAGGGTCGCTGCGGTTTCAACGCGAGTCACCAGGTAACGCGCGCTCAGCAGTCCCTGTGCCGTCAGCGGCCAACCGAGCCCGGGAAGGCGCCAGACGACCCGGCCGGGAATTACGAAAGGCGCAAGCAAGGCGATGATGCCGGTGAAGAGGAGCACCGGGATCCACACCCGCTTGCCTAAAAGCAGCGGGGAGACGCGGGAGGATACGGCGAGGAGGAGCGCGATGGCGAATACCGCACCAATCACCCAGATTTTGTGAGAGGTCGCCGCAGCGATAATCAGGGTGAGGATGCCGATAACTTTGATGCGAGGGTCAAGACGTTGGAGCAGGCCGTCCGCCATGGCGAGCTCTTCGGCATCAAGCGCATGTTCCATGGCATTCAAAAAGCTGGCGAGAGTGCGCTCAAGAAAGTTCATGGCGTTTAAGAGCAGTGACAAGTGACGAGTGACGAGTGACGAGCGAACCTTTGCGCCACCCGTGCGTGCTCAGCGGTCTGGCCCCTAATGGCTGGCATCTGACCCCTAACCCCTAACCCCTAACCCCTAACCCCTGCCTTTCCCCCTCGTGGCCAGCGGGCCGGCAATCAGCGAAACCAAAAGGATGGCGCCAGAACCAAACATGGCGGAAAGCGCGTAGCCCACCGCCGGGCGGCGCACAAACGACGGTGCGTATTGCGGGAAGGGCGCGGTCCACAGCGAGGAGAGGCGTTCCAAGCCTCGCGGCGGCTGGGCAGGTGGCGCCGTGTTCCGCGAGGCCAGGGCCATTTTCTCTCGCGCTTGCAGGTTGGAAAAATCCCGCGCGCTCCACTCGCCCCAGGCGGTGCCGGCGGCCAAAATCCCCAGCGGGGTCAGCACCAGGAGCAGGGCCAGCCCCATCCACAGCGGGCGCACGGTCCGCCACATGCTTTGGCTGTCCGCGCCCGCAATCTCCTCCTCGGCGGCCAGATTGCCGGGCGCCGTAAGCTTCAGAAGCGTAGGGTTGGTTCGCTGGAAGTAAGCCACCACTCCCGCGGACAGTAGCAGCTCAGCGAGGCCGGCAAACGTCAAGTGACCTATCATCATGGCGGGAATGGCGATGCTTAACGGGTAGGGAGCGTAGAGCGGGGCGCCGCTTGGGTCTTTGAAAAAGAGAGGCTGAATTCCAAATTCCATCGCGGCGCAAAACGCCGAGGCGTTGATGGCCGTGTAGCCCGCCAGGGCGGCGGCCACCACCCTCCGCGAAGAGGTAAGAGCCGCATGTCCCGCCGCGAGGCGGTAAACCGCATACGCTACGAGCGAACCCACAATCGCCATGTTGAAGCAGTTGGCACCGAGCGTGGTGATGCCTCCGTCGCCAAAGAAGACGGCTTGAATCAAGAGGGCACTGGAAATGGCCAGCATGGAAGCCCACGGCCCCAGGATAATGGCGGCGATCGCCACGCCCACGGCGTGCCCCGTGGTGCCGCCGGGCAAAGGCAAGTTGAACATCATGATGACAAAGGAAAGCGCCGCCATAACCGACAGCAAGGGCACCAAGCGTGTCGCGAGGATCTTCTTCACGCGTTGCAAGGCGATATACCAGAACGGCGCGGAGGCTCCATAGAGAACCGCGCACGTCGACGGGCTGAGATAACCATCAGGAATGTGCATGTTGGCTTTCTGAGACTTCGCACGGGTCGGCTGAGGCGCTGCCGACGCCTTGCACAAATCCCCATTGTAACTTAACCGTCGCGGGAAAACCTTCTGCGGATGCACCTTTCCGCGGAATTTTTCGTTTTGTGAACGCGGTCACGCTATTTGAACAAGTTGGCCCCGCAGCGCGTGTGACGAGTCCCGCGAAGCGGGATAACGTGAGTAGCCGTAGGTGAAACCTACGGAAAGGGAAGCCGAGAGATCGTTCCGGCCCTGGAGGGGCCGAACGTTCGTAGGGTCAATCCGTCAGGTGACGGATTGGGTGGTCGGGGGGGCTTTGCTATCCGCAGGTTCAAACCTGCGGCTACTCACGGTTGGCCCCTGCCGGGGCCTGCCATGGTTCCCCCTTCGGCACCCCTTTCCGTCATCACGGATAGATGCCCTTCGGCTATCGATGCTCAAAATGAGAACGAATGGCCCCCATTTTCTCACGCTTTCTCATGGTGTCGATGGGCGCAGACCGTGCGAGAATATACGGTTCGTTAAATCCTCAGGGAGTTGAATCATGCCAAAAACTGTTTTGATTAGTGGAAGTCCCAAGCCCGACGGCAACACCATGCAGCTCATGCAGGAATGCGCCAAGGTCATCCAGGAGCAAGGCGTGGAGGCCGAAGTGATTTCCTTTGCTGGGATGAGCATTGCATCCTGCACCGCCTGCGGGAAATGTTCGGAAACCGGCAAGTGCGACATCCAGGATGGTTTGAACGAAATTATCGAGAAAGTTCGCAGCGCGCAGGGTTTTATCGTGGGTTCTCCCGTCTACTTCGGCACGGCGCGCGGAGATGTGATGTCCGCCCTCCAGCGCATTGGTTACGTTTCCCGCCGAACCAATCAATTCCTGTCGGGAAAAGTCGGGGGAGCTGTCGCGGTGGCGCGCCGCGGCGGACAGACGTTCACTCTTCAGGAAATGCTGATGTTCTTTCTCATTAACGATATGATTGTGCCGGGATCCACCTACTGGAATATGGTGTTCGGCCGTCTTCCCGGCGAGGTGTGGAAAGACCAGGAGGGAATTGACACGATCCGGCACTTTGCCGCGAATGTCGCGAAACTCGTCAAGAAACTCAATCCGCCGGCAAGCGAAGCGAGTTAACACGCGCAACCTCGCGCGGCCGGACCGCAACCCCAAAAGGATTTCACCACAGAGGTCACAGAGATCACAGAGAGCAGACGGAGAAAAAACTGTGGATCAACCAACAAGGAACCGTGATCTCAACCCACGCAAACAAAAGTTTTTTCTCTGTGGTCTCTGTGTACTCTGTGGTGAGTCTTTTCTTCGCGCCACTCGAAGAAGCCGGCTCTTTGTACCATAGAGTGGAAGCGCTGTCGGATCAGGAGTTCACGAGCTCCCCCGGCGGCACGCTCACGAACAATTTCAGATGGAGGGTGGATCAGATGTTAACCGCGGTTTTGCGCGATGTTGATCGGTTGGTGCTGGAGGAGCGTCCGGTTCCCCAGCCGGGACCCGATGAAGCCTTGGTGCGGATCAAATCCTGCGGCATTTGCGCCACCGATTACAAAGCCATCAAAGGCATCCGTCGCAACGTACGCTTCCCGCTGGTTCCCGGACACGAACCCGCCGGTGTGGTGGCCGCGGTGGGAGCGCACGTCCGCAGTGTGAAGGAGGGCGACCAAGTCATTGTTTGCCCCAGCGGGTATTGCGGATATTGCCGGTACTGCCGGATGGGCCAAGCGCACTATTGCGAGCACATGTATACGACAGGAGGCGACGGTCCGGAAGATGTGCGGCCGGGCAGCTTCGCGGAGTACATGGTGACGGGAGCCAATACACTCTTCCCCAACCCCCCCGGTGTGAGCTTCGACGCCGCCTGCCAGACCGAACCCCTCAGCGGCGCATGGAAGGGCATCATCCACTATTCGGAAATGCGGGTTGGCGATGATGTGGTCATCATCGGCACCGGTGGAATTGGCATGTACTGTTTAATGGTGGCCAAGGCGGCCGGCGCCGGACGCTTGATTGCCGTTGACGTCAGTAATCACGCCCTGGAAACCGCCCGCCGCCTGGGAGCAACCCACACCTTGAACCCCAAGCACAGCGATGTGAAATCCGCCGTGTATGAGATTCTGCCGCGCGGTCCGGACCTTGTGCTGGAAGCCGCCGGGCCCATTGAAGCCGTCCAACTGATGGTCAGCCTTTTGCGGCGGGGCACGCGCTGGAACATCTTTGGCATTACCACGCACGAAAAGTTCGAATTGGACGGAGGCCTGATGCATTTTCTGGAGGCACGGATGGACTCAAGTTTTTCCACCAATCCGCTGGCCATGGAGAATGCCATCCGGCTGATCGAGCGCAAAGTGGTGAATCCCGAAATGGTCATTTCACACCGCTTCCCTTTGATGGAGATCGACAAGGCCATGGAAGTGATGGGAACGCCCGGCCGCAACAAGGTGGTTATCAACCCATAAGAGGAGGGAGAGGATGGCGGTCACGTCGATTGAAAAGAAGGAATACCCGATGTTGATCGCCGGCGAGTGGGTGCGCACGTCCGCGCTGCGCACCATTACTCTGCCCTACGATGGCACGCCGGTGGGAGATGTTTACGACGCCGATGCCGCGATTGCCGAACGCGCTGTGACCGCCGCCTGTGCGGGAGCAGAGGCCGTGGCAAAACTCACGCAGTACGAACGCGCCGAGTTGCTCGAACGCATGCGCCATTTGCTGGAGC
>JBEKAD010000459.1:0-4940 GCA_050018435.1 Terriglobia bacterium | reverse complement strand
GGTCATTAAAATTCCGAATCTCATCGAGGTCCAGCGGCGCTCCTACGAGCGCTTCCTCCAGATGAACCTCCTGCCCTCGGAACGGGATGATGTGGGTCTGCAAGGCGTCTTTAATTCGGTCTTTCCCATCACCGACTTCCGCGGGATCGCGCAGTTGGACTTTGTGGATTACTCCATCGGCAATTGGGAGTGCAAATGCGGAAGCCTGAAGGGGCTGCACCACTTGCGCAGTACCTGCAAGAACTGCGGGCACACGGTCATTACCGATCCCTTCAAGGTGGGCGAGGTCCTCTGCACCAAGTGCGGCACCTTCAACAAGAACGTGGTGACGTTCTGCAACAAGTGCGGCGACCCCGTGGCACTCCAGTTGAAGTACGACGTGACCGAATGTCAGGAGCGCGGCATGACTTTCGCGGCGCCCCTTAAAGTTACTATCCGCCTCACCCTCTACGACAAAGACAGCGATACCGGCCACAAGAGCATCCGCGACATCAAAGAACAGGAAGTTTACTTCGGTGAAATCCCCCTGATGACTGAAAACGGGACGTTTATTGTCAACGGCACCGAACGTGTTATCGTCAGCCAATTGCACCGCTCGCCGGGAGTCTTTTTCGAGGCGAATGCCCAGAAGACTTACTTCCTCGGGAAGATCATCCCTTATCGCGGCTCGTGGGTGGAATTTGAGTTCGACACCAAGAATGTTCTCTACGTCCGGATTGACCGGAAGCGCAAATTTCTGGCCACCATTTTTCTGCGGGCGTTGGGACTAAAGAACGATTCCGAAATCCTCGAGGCCTTCTACCAGATCGAGAAAATTTCGCTCAAGGATCGCAAGCTGTTCTGGGAGGTTTCGGAGGGACTGGTTAACAACCGGGTCTCCAAGAGTATCGATCACCCCCGCACGCATGAAGCGCTGGTGCCGGCCGGACGCAAGATTACGCCGGCGGCCTTCAAGGAAATCCAAAAGGCCAAGCTCACCCAGGTGGAAGTGGCGGCCCACGATTTGGAAGGTGCTTTCACCGCCACCGATATCGTTGACCCCTCCACGGGAGAGGTGCTGCTCGAAGCCAACAATGAAATTACCTCGAGCGTCCTGAACTCCATTCTGGATTCCGGAATTCAGGAATTGCAGGTGTTCTTCCCCGAACGGGACGATACCGGTGTCGTCATGGGCCAGACCTTGAAGCGCGACACCTTGAAGACACCGCAGGAAGCGCTGATCGAGATGTATCGCAAAATGCGCCCAGGCGATCCCCCGACGCTGGACACCGCCACCGCGCTGTTCAATGGCATGTTCTTCGATCCGCGCAAGTATGATTTCTCCCGCGTGGGCCGGCTGAAATTCAATATCAAGCTGGGATATTACTCCAAGCTCAAGATTCGCCTGGACGACAAGTCCCAGGAATTTGAGATTGAAGACGCCCGGAATTTCCCCCCCGCCAATTTCTACGTCGTCGTGGATGACGAGAAGATGTTCGTGGGCAAACGGGAAGGGAATATTTGTTCCGAGGTCGTCCGCGCCTGCGAAGGCACGCTGGCCACCGATCATTCCGAGCACTCGCCGGTACAGTTGCCGCTCGATAAGCGGACGCTGGAGCCGGAAGACTTTTACGCGGCCATCCGCTACCTGCTGAGCCTGAAGAAGAACCCGGGCGGCACGTATTCCGTGGATGACATCGACCACCTGGGAAATCGCCGCGTTCGCGCCGTGGGCGAGTTGATTGAAAACCAGTTCCGCCTCGGCTTGGTGCGCATGGAGCGGGCGATTAAAGAGAAGATGTCGGTTTACCAGGAAATGTCCACCGCCATGCCCCACGACCTCATCAACGCCAAGCCGGTCATGGCGGCGATTCGTGAATTCTTCGGATCTTCGCAGCTCTCGCAGTTCATGGATCAGACCAACCCGCTCTCCGAGATTACCCACAAGCGGCGGCTCTCCGCCCTGGGGCCGGGCGGACTTTCCCGCGAGCGCGCAGGGTTTGAAGTGCGCGACGTTCACCCGACGCATTACGGACGCATCTGCCCCATCGAGACGCCGGAAGGTCCCAACATCGGCTTGATCTCTTCGCTCTCGTGCTACGCGCAGATTAACGAATACGGTTTCATCGAAAGTCCCTACCGCAAGGTTCGCGGCGGGCGCATTGTTGATTACGTCACCGTGACGCACGGCGGCGACGGGCCCTGGAAAGTGGGCGAGCACGTGGAATCGGGCACGGTGGATAAAACCAACGAAGAGCTGCGGGAAAAGAAGCGCAAGCTGGTGGAACACGAACCGTTCTCATTCTACCAGTCGGCGTGGGAAGAGGACCAGTACGTGATCGCGCAAGCCAACGTGGGCGTTGACGACAAGGGCCGCATCATTCACGAATTGGTTAACGCGCGGCAAGCGGGCAACTTTGTGCTCAAGCGCCGCGACGAGATTGATTACATCGACGTCAGCCCCAAGCAACTGGTCAGCGTGGCGGCTTCGCTGATTCCGTTCCTCGAGAACGACGACGCCAACCGTGCGCTGATGGGCTCCAACATGCAGCGGCAATCGGTTCCCCTCTTGCGCGCGGAAGCGCCGCTGGTGGGTACGGGTATGGAAGAAGTTACGGCGCGCGATTCCGGCGCTGTCGTCATCTGCCGCCGCAACGGCGTGGTGGATAGCGTGGACAGCGAACGCATCATCGTGCGGGTGGAAGGCGACGGCCATAGCGGGCAGCTCTCCCGCGAAGTCGGCGCGGACATCTATCAGCTCATCAAGTTCCGCCGCTCCAATCAGAACACTTGCATTAACCAGAAGCCGGTGGTCCACAAGGGGCAGCGAGTTCATGCCGGTCAGGTCCTGGCCGATGGTCCTTGCACCGATCACGGCGAGCTGGCCCTGGGCCGCAACGTGCTGGTGGCTTTCATGCCCTGGCGCGGCTACAACTTTGAAGACGCCATCCTGGTCAGCGAAAAACTGGTGAAGGAAGATTCCTATACCTCGATCCACATCGAGGAGTTCGAAATCGAATCCCGCGACACCAAGCTGGGACCGGAAGAAATTACCCGCGACATTCCCAACCTTTCCGAATCCCTGTTGAAAGACCTGGATGAAAGCGGCGTCATCCGCATCGGCGCTTACGTCAAGCCGGGCGACATTCTGGTGGGCAAGGTCACGCCCAAGGGCGAGACGCAACTTACCCCCGAAGAAAAACTCTTGCGGGCGATCTTCGGCGAAAAGGCCGGAGATGTGCGCGACGCCTCCCTGACCTGCCCTCCCGGAATCGAAGGCATCGTTGTGGATGTGAAGATCTTTTCGCGCAAGGGCGCGGATAAGGATGAACGCGCCAAGAGCATCGAAGCCTGGCAGGTGGGCCGCCTGGAGAAAAACCTGAAAGACGAAATCCGCATTCTCGAGGATGAGCGTTTGAAGCGCCTGTGCGCGTTGCTGGAAGGGGAAGAGCTGCTGGCGGACCTGCACGACGAAAAAACCAACAAGCGGCTGATTACCAAGGGCACCAAGCTCACCCGCGACGTTCTGGCCCGCGTCACCACGCGCAACCTGAAGCGCATGAAGATCGCGAAGAAGGACCCGACCCTCATCGAAAAGATCGATGAGATCGAAGAAATGACTTCGCGGCAGATCGATATCCTGCGGAAGATCACCGACGAGAAGATTCAAAAGCTGAAGAAGGGCGATGAACTTCCGCCCGGAGTCATCAAGCTGGTCAAAGCCTATATCGCCATGAAGCGCAAACTTTCCGTCGGCGATAAGATGGCTGGCCGCCACGGAAACAAGGGCGTGATCGCCCGCATCCTTCCCGAGGAAGACATGCCTTACCTGCCGGATGGAACTCCGGTGGAAGTGGTGCTGAATCCCCTAGGCGTCCCTTCGCGCATGAATGTGGGCCAGATACTGGAGACGCACCTCGGCTGGGCGGCGCGGGAATTGGGCAACAAGATTCGCCAGCTCTTCTCCACGCCAGCTCGCGCCGAACTGCTCCGCAAAGAGTTGAAGACTCTTTTCCGCAATAACCCCCTGGTGGCGAAGCTTGACACCCTGGATGACGAACAGGTTCTCGATCATGCCCGGGCGATGATGGAGGGAGTCGCCTTCGCCACCCCCGTGTTCGACGGCGCGACGGAACGGGAAATTAAGGACTACCTGGAAAAGGCGGGCCTGCCTCTTTCCGGCAAGATCAATCTCTTCGACGGAATGACCGGGGAGAAGTTCGAACAGCCGGTTACGGTCGGCTACATTTACATGCTCAAGCTCTCCCACTTGGTGGACGACAAGATCCACGCTCGGTCGATCGGGCCTTACTCCCTCATCACCCAGCAACCTCTCGGAGGCAAGGCGCAGTTCGGGGGCCAGCGCTTCGGCGAAATGGAAGTCTGGGCACTGGAAGCTTATGGCGCGGCATACATCCTACAGGAGCTCCTCACGGCGAAATCCGACGATGTTTACGGGCGCGCCAAGATTTATGAAGCCATCGTCAAAGGCGAGGCCGCCATTGAGCCCGGCGTGCCGGAGTCGTTCAACGTACTGGTGCGGGAGTTGCAGAGCCTCTGCCTCGACGTGGAATTAATCAAGAAGCCCAAGGAACAACTCGCGCCGGTGGGCGCTGAGTAAGCTTCGAAACTCGAAATTCGAAACTCGAAATTCGATTTGAGGAGTGGCAAATGGCGCCTCGTTTGACTTGTCCAGACGACGAGTTTCGGATTCGAGTTTCGCGGTCGGTGTGCCAGTAACCAAGGAGGAAAACCTTGTTCCGCAGCAGCCCTTATGATCGAGTAAGCCTGATCGGTGAATTTGACGCCATCCGCATCAGCTTGGCGTCGCCGGAGAAGATCCGGTCCTGGTCGCATGGTGAAGTGACCAAGCCGGAGACCATCAATTACCGCACCTTCAAGCCGGAGCGGGATGGCCTGTTTTGTGCCCGCATTTTTGGCCCGGTCACCGACTGGGAATG
>JBEKAD010000458.1:0-4950 GCA_050018435.1 Terriglobia bacterium | reverse complement strand
TCCACCGTTGAAAAGTACCGAGGTTTTATTAAAGAGAGCGGTTACTCGTTTTCGGGTTTCGCTGCTCTCCGTCCCAGGGAGATGGATGCCATCCTCGACCAACCCGCCGTGAGACACCGAAAACCCCGGCAACGCTATGCTGCGTTGTTCACCCTTTTTCCTCAGACACAAGCGAATCTGTCCGAAGGCACCGAGAATCTGAGGCAAGCGTGGGCCGAATACAAGACGCATCACCCTGAGGGTTACGGGTATTCCCAGTTTGCCGCACACTTTCTTTCCTGGCGAAGAGCGCAGGGGGTCCCAACAGCCTCTTTCACCAAATGGCAGGTCCCTCACATCGCTCAAGAAGATATGGTTGAGCTGAATAAATGGCGTCGATCGAACGACAGAAGCAGGTGGGCCAAGGCAGTAGTGGTGATTGACTCGCACCAAGGAGTATGGCCGGCGAATCTGTCCTCCAAGGTGGAGAAATGCCTTCGGATTGTGAAAAGCTGGATAGACGCCTATAAACAGAAGGGCATGCCTGCCCTGCGCGCCATCAGAAAACGACGCCGGTGTTCGGAAAAACTCGCCGAAATGAAACAGAAGCGGGATCGGATCATCGAGATTCTGCACGAGACTCCCCAGATACACGGGATCAACCGGGCATCGTGGAGCCTGAAAACCCTTGCGCGGGCTTTTGAGAAGCAATACGGCCAGCCAATGGGCAAGAGCACGCTCTCGGAATATGTGATCGCCGAAGGCTATACTTTCAAGAAGGCGCGGCGTGTACTGACCAGTCCTGATCCGAGCTATCGCGAGAAACTGCATGAAATCACTCGGGTGCTGTCGAATCTGCGAGACGATGAGAAGTTCTTCTCGATAGACGAGTTCGGCCCATTCTCAGTGAGGATGCGGGGTGGGACGGCGTGTATGCCGAAAGGCACCATCCGAGTTGTGCCGCAGCGACAGGGAAGCAAAGGACGCTTGATCGTTACTGGAGCCCTGGAACTCTCCACAAATCAGATTACGCACTTCTATTCGGCGAAGAAAAACACCGACGAAATGATCAGGCTTCTCGACATCTTGTTGCAGCAGTATTCCAACCAACGCTGTCTTTACCTTTCCTGGGATGCAGCTTCCTGGCATGTCTCGGCCAAGCTCAATGAACGTGTTTCTGAAGTGAATTTAGCTGCTGAGACTGGCCCCGGCGGGACACCCGTCGTGAAACTAATGCCCCTCCCCGCGTCGGCCCAGTTCCTAAATGTTATTGAGTCCGTGTTCAGCGGCATGGCAAAAGCGATTCTCCACAATAGCGACTACCGATCTGTCGAGGACTGCAAGGCCGCCATTGACAGATATTTCGCGGAAAGAAACGAAGCCTACAGGAGGAATCCAAGACGAGCAGGAAAGAAGATTTGGGGAAAAGAACTTGTCAAACCTAGCTTCGCACCAAGCAACAACTGTAAGGACCCCAACTGGCGGTGATGGCCAAATCTATTCCGTGCGTGTGGTTTCGACACATAGCCGCCACCAGCTTCGGATCGCGGTCCTCACGCGGGCAGGTCGATTCGCAAGACGGTTACCGCGGGGGGAAAGTATTAGCCGTGAAATGTGCCGGGAAGACATGGGTTCACCGGACGGATACGGAATTCCTGAAAGAGCGCCTGGAAAAATGGTACGGCGCCAACACCGTGGTTCTGATTAACGGCGACATGCCCCTCGAAGGAAAGACGGCTGTAACGGCGCTGTCCTCAGCGCCGAAGGAAACGCCGGTGGGAACACCGGCGCTACAGGAAGCGGAAAGCAAGCGTCGCAGCCAGCGCGTCTTCCGGGAAGAGCCCTCGGTGCGGTTCCTGGTTTCAACTGAGGCCGGCGGCGAAGGTATTGACCTTCAGTTCTGCTACATCGTGGTGAATTACGACCTTCCCTGGAATCCCATGCGCTACGAGCAGCGCGTGGGGCGCGTCTACCGCTACGGCCAGGAGAAAGTGGTCCAGATTTACAACCTCCGCGCCAAAGACACGGTGGAGGAAACCGTGCGCTCCTATTTCGAGCAGCGCTTGCGGGTGGCGGCGCAGGCCCTCCAGCAGGTGACCGGCGAAGAGCCTGAGGAGTTGATCGCCAGCCTGAACTGGCAACTGGAAACGGAGATCGAGCCGGACGAGATTTATAAGCGGGCGTTGGTGGATGGGACGCTGAACAAACAGACCAAAGAGGAAATCCAAGCGGCCGTGCGGCGGGCTCAAGAGGCGTTTGAGATTGCCACCCAGAGCCTCTTCAAGGATGCTTCCAGCTATAGCTTTGACAGTTACCAAGAGGCCCTGGCCAGTCCGGTGAACTTGAAGGACCTGGAAGACTTCACGCTGAAGTTTCTGGCCCGCGAACGGCGGCAAGTGCAACGCAAAGACGGATTGTACGAATTCCTAACGCCCGAAGCAATGAAAGAGAACGGCCTTGATGAGCGCTATCGGAGGGCCACGTTTGACCGTGCAACGGCAATCCGTAATTCTCAGGCGGATTTCCTCGCCCTCGGGCACCCGTTCATTGACGCTATGCTTCGCCGGGTGGGAGATTACAGTTTTGGCGGGCACAATGCGGTTCGCGTGATTCCCGCAAATGGACTTGCTTCCGCCGTGCCCAGGGCAGGCTACCAGTTCAATTTCACCATTCGCTCGCGAGTTCAGCGCGAAGACGGGGATGAATACCTTTTCGACCTGCACACAGTGGTTGTGCTGCCTGACGGGAGCATCGACGCAGAGCTTTCTTCATTGGCTGCAAGTAGCTATAGCGAGAATGAATCGCTCTCGCCGCAAGCCGAGAGAGCCCTGGATTCGCTCGACAAAATGGACGCCGAGGAAGCCTATCAACATGCCAAGAACCATGTTGAACGAAACGCCCAGCTCTGGGATTGGGAAGAAGATGTGGAGCTAATTGGCGTGGCAAGAGTCGTGGCCCTTCCTGTAAACTGAAACCTGCCACTTCGATCAAGCCAGCGTAATGCGGACCTGCTTTTCGTAGTCCGGAGCTCTTCTTGTACGGTCGATTGCGAAGCGCGGCCTCCCCCAACGGGTACCGGGCTTCAACTCGCGCCCCTCTTTCCATAAGCGCAAGCCCCCGAACCCCGCCCCGTGCTTCTTGCGCCCACGTTAGCATGTTTTGGTAGTGGGTCACTTTGGCTTTTTTGTAGCGGCGGTCGCCGCGGTCAACGAAGGGAACATCTTCCGTTTTCTCAACAAGCCTTGCCCGACCGGGGCTCTCCTCTGGGCGCTGGAAGCCTCCGTCGCACAGTACCGGCTGATCACCGCCGAGCGCGAGCTTTTGGAGGAAACGCTACAGGGCAGCCTGAAGACCCTTACCGAAATCCTGGCGTTGGTCAACCCGGAAGCCTTTGGCCGGGCCATCCGCATCCGCAAAATGGTAAGTGAATTGGCCCGGCGGGAGGGTGTTTCCGACCCCTGGCAGGCCGAGATTGCGGCCATGTTGGCACAAATTGGCTGGGTCACCCTCCCCGCCGCTACGGCCAGCAAGCTCTACCGCGGCCTCGCACTTTCGGCATCGGAGGAGGCCATCGTCGAGAACCTGCCAAAACTGACGGAACAACTTCTGGCCAACATCCCCCGCCTGGAGTCGGTGCGAGAGATTCTGCGCTACCGGGGCAAGCATTTTGACGGGCAAGGGACACCCCACGACGCCCTACGCGGGGCGGCCATCCCCTGGGGGGCCCGTGCCCTCAAGTGCCTCGCGGATTTCGACATCTTGGAGTCCCAGGGCTTCTCGACGGGGATGGCGTTGGATACCCTGCGCGCCCGCAGCGGGTGGTATGACCCGACCATCCTGGAAGCCCTGGCAAGACGGCAGGAAGGCAAACCCCATGACGCGGTGGTGGTGCGGGTCGCTTTGCACGGAGTGCAGCCAGGAATGGTTTTCGCGGAAGATGTCAGAACCCCCGCTGGCCTGCTGCTGATTGCACGCGGTCAAGAGGTGACGCCGAGCCTGGTCGAGCGAATCAAGAACCTGGCCTTGAATTCCAAGATCAGTGAACCGGTGCTGGTCATCCTTCCCAGTCAACAGAGGATCGGGTGATTGGATGATCGGGTCATCTGGCCACTTAAGGGCAGATTTTCCCTGGCCGATTGACGATTGAAAGTCCTCCTTGTGGTGTAGGAATCGTCAATCGACAATCATCAATCCAAATGGCCCGATGGCTTGAAATCTCAAATTCCAAATTGCCTTTTCCACCTGCCTACTGCCCACCTGCCTACCTGCCCACTGCCCAACTGCCTGGCTTACCTTGCCCCCCAACCGGTTCGCGTGGTTTATCACCCGCCGTTCCCTGGCAGGACGCCATCCGCCAAGTCGCTCGTGAGCGGCCTCTGGCTTGCCGCAGGTATTCACTTGCGCCTGCGGCGGCGACCCAACGGGGCGAGGCCAAGCAGCCCCGTCCCAAGCAGAAGCAGCGAAGATGGCTCCGGGACGGGTGCAAGGTTCACATCGATCCAGTCGATGCCAATCCAAGGCATCCAATCCGTCCAAGAGTACTGCGGATGATCCACCGGCACGGGGGTGGTATTTACAATGCTCACTGTGAAGGGCGTGCTGAGGTCTGACGTCGTAAAGCTGAACTGCTCCCAGTAGGTACCGAACGACTCGGCCCCCCACGGCTGCCCGTGTTGCAAGGATTCCGATCCTGAGAACACCGAAGCACCATTGACGAAGATCTGCTCCGAGTAGTCGCTGGCAAGTCCCGCGGCATGATCATCAGCGACCAAGGAGAATGTGACCGTCGCCGACCCGTAGTCCGCCAGAGGCAGGCAGCCAGAGAGTGACCCGAAATTCCACGTCCCAGACGTGCCCGCGTACAGGATGTCGGCCGCGTGGTCCTTGACCCCGTAACTGCCGACCCCGTTGAGTTCTTTGTAGAAATTGGCTGAGCCAGCGCCACACGTCACGCTCGCAGAGGGGTCGCTT
>JBEKAD010000457.1:0-4956 GCA_050018435.1 Terriglobia bacterium | reverse complement strand
ACCCCGCCGTTGCCGCCTGGATGGAGTCGGAGATCACCCGTATCATTAAGAAATACGACCTGGACCTCTTCCGCCTTGATTACAACACCACGGTGGAGGAAGGGGGCAATCACCTCCGGGAGGGGTTCGTGGAAAACACCGAGTGGCGCCACGTGGATGCCCTCTACGCCATGTTCGACCGGCTGCGCCAGCAGTTCCCCCACGTCATCTTTCAAAATTGCGCGGGCGGCGGGGGCAGGCTCGATCTGGGTATCATGCGCCGCTTTCAGAACACGGAGCTCTCCGACTGGATGCGCGCCCCCCGCGGTTTGAAAATTACAAACGGCATGACCTGGATATTACCTCCGGAGATTCTGCTCCGAAGCTTCGGTACGGAGACCGGCGGAGTCCCCTCCGATGCCGATCTGGTAACCCAATTGCGAGCCACCACGATGGTCCTCCCGATCTTTCGCGGCTTAAGTCCATCGCAGGAGGAATTCAACCCTTTACTAAGGGAAGAGATCCTGCGCCAAGTGAATCTCTATAAACAGGTGATCCGCCCGATCTTGAAGGACTGCCGGGTGTATCACCACACTCCCCTCACGTCCATGATGGAGGGAACTCCGTGGCTGGCGCTGGAATATGCCACGCCGGATTCCCGGGCAGATTTGGGTTGGGTGTTTCGCACTTCCGAATCCGGCGATTCCACGTATTGGTTCAGGCCTCGCGGCCTCGACTTCACCAAGACATACAATGTGACTTTTTCCAACAGCGGCCGGACGCTGGCAATCTCCGGAGACCGGCTGCTGCAAGCGGGGATCCCGGTTCGCTTGGAAGGAGATTTGACTTCCGAACTTTTGATCTTCCGGGCTCAGTAGCGAGCCGATGACGTGTAGCGCGGACCTGTTTTCCAGGTCCGCGGCTTTTACTAGCCCAGACATCTCACCATATCAGGCCTTTTCCGTCACCTGCCGCAGGGGTCTCTTCTGGCGGTCATTTTGTCATGCTTTTGGGAGTTCTTACGGTTTCTTATAACTGGCTTCTTTTCAGTATGTTATCAGCTTTGGTGGGAGAAAAAACCCTCTTCCGACCCTTTGTTTTCAAGATGTTCTCAGCTTTGGGAGTTTGTGCGGTGATTGGACATAAAGTCGCCATGCAATCTGTGGCAGCTAAGGCTAGGCGTTGTGGCATCATCCATCCCTTCTTGCTCCGCGTGCGGGGTAGTGGGTCAATTCGATGTAGAGGCGGCGGAATTTATCCCGATCTTATCGGGACGCCGCCATGTGGCGAGGTAAACTCGCCGCTACAACGTCAAACTGCACCACTACCGGCGTCCTGCCCGTACTGATCGCGGCCGGAGCCTCCCCCGAGTGAAACGAAGGGAAGGCCGCGCTCCCTTAGTCACCCAGGCTCTCACCGCGCCGGGCGCGCTGACCTGCCGGTCCGCGGCAGGGCGGGACCGGCGTCGATCCTCACCCAATAACTTTAGCCTATCTGCCTGCCGGTGTCAAGAACAATTATTGACGGTTGCGCCACGGGTCCCCTGGCAATCCGCTAACCCGAATTCCTCACCACGGGGTTGGAAGGGCGGGGCTTCCCAAAATGCGTCCCCGTGTGGTGAGAAATCCCGGCTAACCCCAATACTGTTCACTTAAGGGTTTGAGCAAATCATTCATGAATTTGTTCCCGAGAGACCCCCTCACCCCCACGACCCGCAAAACGTGGGGCCCCCTCCGCCTTGCGGTCCCCCCTCTCCCCCAAGGGGGAGAGGGAAGAAGAATTCTTAGTTTTAGTGTTGCATTCATGAGTCTCTCTGCCCCGAGAAGGTGAGGGTGCTGACCACTGAGAGCTGACCACTGAAGATTTCTGCCCTCTCCCCCTTGGGGGAGAGGGGGGACCGCAAGGCGGAGGGGGCCCCACGTTTTGCGGGTCGTGGGGGTGAGGGGGTCGAATACTGGGAATGCTCAGCTTAAGTGAACAGCATTGCGGCTAGCCCATAGGGGGCGAGCCGCGGACCTAGGAGCGTGTCGGAGATAACAGTTTGTCAACGAAGAATCAATAACTTACAGACAGTGAAATCTCGCTAAGTTGTTGATTCTACGTACAACGAAATCTATCTCCGACAGGCTCCTAGAAAACAGGTCCGCGCTACACCTGCTCAGGCGCAACTCTTTAGGGCGCCACCCGCGGGCCTGCCCACGCTGCCAATTCGGCGAGAAGGGGCGCACCTCCCAGTTCGTTCTCCCATTCCCGGCAGAGGTGGGCCACGCTTGCTCTCAAGGCGGGAAGAGGATTCGCCCCAGGAGTCATGCCGGCCACGTCACCCCTCAGCCAATCCAGAAGGTTATCCAGATTCTTGAAGCGGCCTTGTGCAATCGCCTCGCGAAGCTGCGGAACGGTTTGGCGCTCAAACTCCTGTTTGCGGCCGATGTCGATGAGGTCGGGGAGCAGCAGGCCCGGTTCTCCCAAGCGCAGATCCAGGCGGGCCAGCAATTCCTGATAAACCGCGCGCGCCATGGTTTCAACCTGATCCGTCAAATCGCGCATCAAATCCATCCCGTGTAGCGCAGGGCCCGCGGTTCGGCCCTGCGGCTTTTCAAGCGGCACGAGCTGGCAATAGAACTTCAACTTGGGCTCGGTGCCCGAAGGACGAACGGTGACGATGAAGCCGTCAAGGAAAAATTGGAGAACGTTGCGTGAGAGTTGATCCGTGCTGCTCTGCAACTTGCCGAAAATGTCTTCACTCCAGTAATCCACCACTTTGCGGACGGCGCGGCCACCCAGCGCTTCCGGCAAGGACGCGCGAAGCGATGCCACGATGCGGTCCCGCTGGATTCCGCCCTCGGCTCCAGTCATCACGATGGAGCGGCCCGTGTCAGCGTAGCCGCCGAGTCTTTCCAGTATTTCGATGTAGTAGTCCAACAGGTTCCGCCCCTCTTGCCGCACCTTTTGATGGAGGGCGGCCAGGAACATGCACGCCGGCGCCGAATCCTTGTCGCGGATTGTGGGGGTCAGCATCACCCCATGCGCTTCTTCTGTGGCCAGCACCAGCGATTCCGGCCGCGTACAGGCGTTTCCCCATCGCCCGCGCTGCTCGAGGATTTTGAGGACGTTCGCCATGTATTTGAACCCCACTAACAGGTCGTCAATGATCCAGGAGTCGCCCGCCGTCGCGGCGATTTGGCCCAGGATTTTCGTGGTCACCAGAGTCTCAATTACCAAACCTCGACGCTGCGGGCCGTCGGGATCGAGCATCAGGTAATAGCAAATGAGTGTGGCAATCTTGTTGCCATCGAAGTGGTACCAGGAGCCATCGGCGAGGCGGGCCTCCAAGCCCACGCGGTCGGCGTCGGGATCGCTCGAAAGCACAACGCCCGAGCCCACGGATTCAGCGAATCGAGTCGCGGGCACGGTCGCTTCCGAGACTTCGGGATTGGGCGCCTTGAAGGGGATAGGAGCGAAGGCCCCATCCGGACCTTGATCGGGCGGCGACAAAATAGGGAATCCCAATTTCCGCATCACCGCGCCGGCCGAACGCAGCCCACACCCACACAGGGGAGTGTAGACCACGGGAATATCCGGTCGCGGAGAGAACACGCGGCCATACAAGCGCACATATTCCTCGACATACTCGCCGTTCAGGCCCTCCGGTATTTTGCGAATCAGCCCACGGCCGAGCGCCTCAGCGAACGGAATGCGACGCACGTCGGTGACTTGGTCCATGGCGTCTGCCCAGCGTTGGTCATTAGGTGGGATGGGCTGGCCGCCGTACTCGTCGTAAACCTTTATGCCATTATCGTCGGGAGGATTATGCGAGGCCGAGATATTAACCCCGCCCACCGCCCGGAGCTTGCGGATGATAAAAGACAGTTCGGGAGTGCTCAAGAGCGACTGGTCGGCTTCCGGCTCAGCAAGATACGCCACAACTCCATTGCCGGCATAGATCTCACATGCCAATTTTGCGATCGACCTTGATGATGTTCCCAGCAAAGGGTGCTCCCTTCCCAGGAAGCGGTAAACGCCCGCGAAATCGTTGAACACGCGAACGTCATTGGCCACGATGACGGAGAGTTCCTTGCCGGAGAAAGCCGCCGAGAGGTAATTGCAGTGACCCTGCACGGTCATGGCGACGGTGGTCGGGTTAAAGCGATTCGACCCGTAGCCAACGCGGCCGCGACGCCCGCCGGTGCCAAAGGGAAGCACCTGCCAGAAGGCATCGAAGAGCAGCGGGACCTGCTGTTCCTCCAAATGCCGGGCCAGAACCTCCGGGAACCCCATGGGCACGGCACCCTCCAGCCAAGTCTGCAATCGGTCGGCGGCAGCTTTCCCCCGCTCGCCGTATTTTTCCGTTAAAAGGTTTGAAATTCCCGCCAGAGTTTTGAAATCCGCCATAGGATCGCCTCGGTTCATAATTCTGAGTCCGCACCGGCGGAGCTTCATAGCAACAGCTTGTCAAGGTCGCGATAACCGCTCAGAACCCTAACGACCACAATGCCGGTGCGCTTTGGGCGATAGAAAATGAGGTAATCGCCCACCGGAAAGCTGCGGAGGCTCCGACCGAGTTCCTCCCGCGAGCGCCCCAGAAGGGGTGAGGTCGACAGCAATTTGCAAAGGGTGTCGATTTGATCGAGGAATTTGTCCGCTGCGGCGGGACTATCATTGGCAATATAAAGCCAGATGTCGACGAGGTCGCGCTGGGCTTGGGAAGATCGCTCGATTTTAGCCAATGTCTTTGAGCCTGCGGGCAGCGAGCCGCTTTCGGCCCTCGGCTTTGATCTTGTTCACGTCCAGGGGGGCTACCTGACCCTTCTCAATCTGATCCAGGCCAACCTGAATTTCCTCACGAAGACGCCGCAACTGCAAAGCACGCTGAGTGTCTCGATCTTCAATCAGCCGCAGCCCCTCACGGACGACTTCGCTGGCCGTTTGATATCTGCCGGTGCTGACCTGTTTTTCTATGAATCCCTGAAGTTGCCG
>JBEKAD010000456.1:0-4958 GCA_050018435.1 Terriglobia bacterium | reverse complement strand
GGAGAGCCTCTTTTTGGTTACGGCTCGACCGGGCTGTATAACCGCACGACTTTCCTGCCCAAAATCCTCACTCTTGCTTTCCACTCAGAACTCCCCGAATCTTTTTGCGCAGCGCGGTTCCAGAGAGAAAGGATTGGCGGTGCGTCGAAACCCGATTCATGGCCGCCCGCGACACACCCTCAATCCTTGACGCACGCACGGATGTATTGCTGGATGCATGCCTTTTCCCCAGGAGGGAGGGCCATGAACTTTAGTCCAATCCCGTCATCCGGCACTTTTCGAACCACTTGGGCGTTCACGCTTAATTTCTGTGCGATGTCGGGGAGGGAAAAAGCCAAGCTCACTCCCTGGCCCACGTCCAGTCCACCCAAGGGGCTGAGACGCATTCCGCCCTCACTGATATCCTGACTGTTAGACTTGAATTGACCCGCGCTGTGATATCCCCAGCTACAGCCCACCGTCGTCCGCAATGGGACCCGAACGTAGCGTAGCTGCTCCTGCACCATGGGGCCTTTGATGGCTCCCGACAATTTGTAGACACGCTCGCGAGTGAAAGGCTTTCCCAGAAAGAAGCTGATGCCCATGTCGAAGCCCTTCCGCATGGTTACCCCGTCATCCGACCCGGTGAGCATCACGATGGGAACCTGCCCGTTGAGCTTCAACGTGCGCGCCGCCCGGGTAAGCTCAAAACCATCCAGGTGGGGCATGTTAACATCCACGAACAACCCATCGACTTTTTCAACTTCCAATCGCTTCAAGGCCTCGCGGCTATCCTTGATCGCCAGGACCTCGTATCCATGGGCTTCCAGCATGATCTTCAGCACATCCAAGACTGCCGGTTCGTCATCAACAGCCATGATTTTGATTTTCATGTTTTCCCCCAAACTCGCGGACGGGAACCCATCCGGTGACGGAAGCCGAGACCTGGAAGCTACGAACGACCACGGGGTTCATAGCGTCGACCATCGCCGCCACAGCTCGGTAGTGAAAATGTAGGTCCCTCCGGTTTGAGTGCAGCCTTTTCCTGCTCAAAATCCTCACTCTTACTTTCCACCCAAAACTTCCCGAATCTTCTTGCGTAACGCCAACGGCGAAAAGGGTTTCTGAATGAAGGGCATGTCGTGGCTCAGCACTCCGTGGCGCACCACGGCATCGTCGGTATATCCGGACATGAAGAGGACCTTGATGCCGGGGCGCAGGGCGGCCACCTTCTCCGCCACCACAGGACCGGACATTTGCGGCATCACGACGTCTGTCAACAACAGATGAATAGGTCCGTCATAGTTTGCGCAGGCTGCCAAGGCGCTTTCCGCATCCGCCATTTCCAGGACTTTGTATCCAGAGGATTCCAGCGCCAGACGAACAAGGGAGCGCACCCCTTGCTCATCTTCGACCACCAGGATCGTTTCCGACCCCGAGGCTGTGTCCGTTTCCGTCTTCGCATGACCTCTCGCCGCCGGACTCTCGCTGACGGTGGGAAGGTATATTTTGAAGACGGTGCCCTGACCCAGCTCGCTGTACACCCAGATACTGCCTCCCGATTGTTTGACAATCCCGTAGACGGTTGCCAGTCCCAGGCCCGTTCCCTTGCCCTTTTCCTTGGTGGTAAAGAAGGGTTCAAAAATGTGCGTTTTCGCCTCGGGGGTCATACCCACTCCCGAATCAGAGACCGCCAGCATAACGTGGGGGCCCGGCTTCACCGTGGCGTGGGTGCGAGCGTAAGCCTCATCCAGTTCCACGTTGCTTGTTTCAAGGGTGAGATTACCCCCGGAGGGCATGGCGTCGCGGGCGTTCACGGCCAAGTTCATGATGACTTGTTCGATCTGTCCCGGGTCGGCCTTCACCCGCCCCAACGAGGGGTCAAGAAATGTGTGCAGCTTGACGTCTTCACCAATCAGCCGCCTTAACATTTTCTCCACATTGGAAACTACAGCGTTCAGGTCGAGCACCTGAGACGCCAGCACTTGACGGCGGCTAAAGGCCAACAGTTGGCGGGTGAGAGAGGCGGCGCGTTCCCCGGCATCTTGAATCTGCTTAAGCTGACCGCCCACTTGGTTGTCCGCTGCAAACTTATCCAGCAAGAGTTCTGCATACCCATTAATGATGGTCAGGAGGTTGTTGAAGTCGTGGGCGACTCCGCCCGCCAACCTACCGATCGCCTCCATCTTCGCCGCTTGCTGAAGCTGTGCTTCCAGGGTCTTGCGCCCTGTCACATCCTGTTTTGTGGCGATGAAGTGCGTGACTTCGCCACGCGCACTCCGGACCGGGGCAATGTTCATTTCTTCGGTGTAAAGACTGCCATCTTTTTTCCGGTTGATCAGTTCGCCATGCCAGATTTCCCCTTGGAGAATGGTCGCCCAAAGTTGCTGGTAAAACCCCGGGTCTTGTTTGCCCGATTTCAGGATCCTGGGGTTCTGTCCCAGAACCTCCTCGCGACTATACCCGGTGATCCAAGTAAAAGCCGGGTTGACATACTCGATGTCTCCGTTGGTATTGGTAATCACTACGGCTTCTGCCGACTGCTCAATGGCCGTAATCAATTGTGTGTGCTCCGCCTCGGCCCGCTTGCGCTCGGTGATGTCTCTGACGGTGGCCTGAAGAAGTGGTTGTCCCCGATAGATCATCCGGGTTAGCGTGACGGTGGCAAAGAACTCCTCGCCGCTGAACTTCTTGTGGGTCCACTCGAAGGAATGTGATCCCCTCTCCATGGCCGCGTCGATCATCTGGGGGGCCTTGACAGAGGAAAGCTCACCATCCGGCTGATATTCCGGCGATAAACTCCATGGGGCCGCGGCCACAAACTCTCGCTTATCTCTCGCCCCGAACAGCGCGATGGCCGCGGGATTCCCGGCAGTAAACTCCCACTCCGGAGGGGCGAGCATCATGATGGCATCGCGCGACGATTCATAAAGAACCCGATACTTCTCCTCGTTGTCCCGCAGCGCCTCCTCCGCCCGCTTGCGCTCGGTGATGTCCTGCAAAACACACGCTGCTCGATCGACGCCATGAGAACCTTCGATAGGGAAGTGCGACGCAAGGATGTCCCTTTCCCCAAGCTTGGGATATTGGTGCTTTATTTCGTATCGGACGACGTTACCCTGGAAGCACTCATCCAGCTTCTCCTTGACGACCCTTGCAGAAAACTCCTCGCCCAACACTTCCGGTACTGAAGACCCAACCACATCCCCTCGTTCCAATCCGTGCTGGTCCAGGTAAGCACGGTTTGCCAGCAAGTAGCGGTATTCTCGGTCAACAACGGCAATCATTTCGTCTGAGCCTTCGACGACCTTTTCGTATTCTTGCAGCATTTCTTCGGCCCACTTGCGTTCGGTGATGTCGCGCACGATCGCCCACATGCCGCAAGGATTTCCCGATTCGTCCAACATGAGGTATTTCCGGACTTCCACGGGGAGGATGGCCCCCTCCTTTTGTTGGTATTCTTTTAGGTAAATCTCAGAATATCCTCGGGTGAGGACTTGTTCTTCGATGATGTCCGTCTCGGAGACATGCCATTTCTCCGGGGTAAGGTCTTTCCAAGTAGACTTCAAGAGTTCTTCCGGTGTGTAACCCAGCATTCTGCAAAAGGCATCATTGGCTTCCGTTATTCTGCCCTCCATGTCGACTCGGACAAACCCGTCGATCATGGACTCGTGCAACTGCCGGTATTTCCTCTCGCTTTTCCTTAGTTCCTCCTCCGCCCACTGGCGTTCTTCCCGCAGCCTTTTCTCTTGCAGCGCCCGCTGGACGGCGGTCGGCAGTCGCGCCGGCCGGTCCTTTAGAACAAAGTCCGCCGCGCCCTGCTTGATGCATTCCACCGCGTGTTCGTCGCCCAGAGTACCCGTCACGACGATGAGCGGAATGTCTTTTCCCGAGCGCTTCAGAATTTCCAGGGCATCAAGCGCGGTCCAATTGCGAAGGTTGAAATCGGCCAGAATCACATCGTAATCAGCTTTTTCCAGGCGCTCCCGGAAGGATTCCGCCGAGTCCGTGACCTCGCATTGCACCCCGAACCCCCCGCCTTCGAGCACGCTCGCTATCAGCTTCGCGTCGCGTGGGTTATCTTCCAAGATCAGGACCCGCAGGAACAGCCGAGAGGCGGCTAGGCCATCCGGTTTTGTTACATCCATAGTACGCCTCACCTTCCAGTTAGACCCCCTCACCCGGCCCGCCCCGGCTGGAGAAAGCGCCGGTTGCGGTTCACCCTCTCCCCCAAGGGGGCGAGGGTAGTAAATTCAAATCGCTCCCCGCAGGCGGGGCAGGCGCTGAGGCGCAGAGAAAAGCTCTTTCGTTTTCAAACCTCTGCACCTCCGCGCCTCTGCGGTGAAAGGCCCTTCAAGGGCGAAAAGTGCTCGGCGGCGGTGGCTCATTGACCACCAGCCAGAAAAGCCCCAGATGCTTCACCGCTTGGCGGAAGGCATCGAATTCCACAGGCTTCTGGATGTAGGCGTTGACGCCCAGCTTGTAGCTCTCCACCAAGTCATTTTCTTCGCGCGAGGAGGTGAGCACCACCACCGGGATCGCTTTGGTACGCGGGTCGCCCTTCACCGCGCGCAGGACTTCCAGGCCGTCTACCTTGGGAAGTTTCAGGTCCAGGAGCACCAGGCGGGGTGGGTGATCGAAGCTGCGGCTGGCGAATTCGCCCCGGCAGAAAAGAAAGTCGAGCGCTTCTTCCCCGTCACGTGCTACCTGTACGGTGTTGGCGAGGTTTTCCTCATGCAAAGCGTGCAGAGTCAGTTTGACATCTTTGGGATTGTCTTCCACCAGGAGAATTTGCAGATCCTGTTGGGTCATGGGTTGCCTCCTGAATCTTTTCCTAGTGCACGATCCCTTTGTAGGGGGACGGCTTGCCGTCCCCTGATTGTCGCGCCGACAATCGCGAAGGGTAGGGCAAGCCCCACGGCTGTCCCAATTAGCGGGAAACCGTCGTATTCAATGCGGCTCTGCCGCGCCGCTGTGCG
>JBEKAD010000455.1:0-4960 GCA_050018435.1 Terriglobia bacterium | reverse complement strand
GGTCTGGGGGTGAGCATGCACACCTGGGGCGGAGGCGGCCACAACAGCACGTGCATGGTGAGCATCCATCCCGACGGCTCCGTGGAAGTGACCCTGGGAAGCCAGGACCTCGGAACGGGCACCCGGACGGTCATCGCCATCGTAGCGGCGGAGACGCTGGGGTTGCCGGTGGAAGCCATCACGGTCAACATCGGAGACAGCAAGTTCCCTTTCTCGGACGCTTCCGGCGGCAGCACGACGGTCGGCGGCGTCTCGGCCTCCACGCGGCGAGCTGCGGTGGATGCCCTGGACCAGCTCTTTGCCGTGGTCGCTCCCATCCTGGGCGTCCCTGCCGGCCAACTGCTGGCCGTAGACGGAAAGATTCAGGCCCAAGGCGACTCCTCCAAGCAACTCGCGTGGAAGGAAGCCTGCGCCAAGCTCCAGGTGAAAACCATCCAGGCCATGGGTAAGAACCCCGATCGGAGCAAGTGCAAGCTGGGGGATAGCGGCGTGGGCGGGGTGCAGATCGCCGACGTTTCCGTGGATACGGAAACCGGCCTGGTGAAGATCAACAAAATGGTGGCGGTGCAGGACTGCGGCCTCATCATCGACCTGAAAACCGCGGAGAGCGTGTGCTATGGCGCCCTGATCATGGGCATAAGTTACGCGCTGTTCGAAGGAAAAATCATGGACCCGATCACGGGGCGCATGTTGAATAACAATATGGAGTTTTACAAGCTGGCCGGCATCGGGGACATCGGCGAACTGGTGGTCCATATGATGACGGGCCCCGGCTACGACGAACGCGGGACGATCGGACTGGGCGAGCCTCCGGTGATTTCCCCCGGCGCCGCCATTGCCAATGCCGTGGCCAACGCCATTGGCGTGCGCGTGCCGACCATCCCCCTGACTCCGGACAAAGTTCTGGCCGCTCTCGAGAAGGTAGGGCCGAACGGCGTTCGGCCTTTGGGCGAGCGCCGCTCGCCCCTACGGAAGGAGGGGTTGCCTAATGGAAGCCTTTGAATACGCTCGGCCGAAATCAACCCAAGAAGCCATCAAGTTGCTCGCCGGTGCGGGGGGCGAAGCCCTGGCACTGGCCGGGGGCACCGACCTCATCAGCTTGATGAAGGACGGCGTCTCGAGCCCCAAGCGTCTGGTTAGCTTGCAGCATGTCAAGGAGCTCAAGGGAATTTCCTTCAACAAGGAGTCAGGGCTGCGGCTGGGCGCCGCCGTGACCTTGGAAGAGTTGATGGAGAGCGCCGAAGTCCGGGAACACTACCCCGCCCTGGTTCAGGCGGCGGAGGGCGTCCGCAGCCCGCAGGTCCGCAGCACGGGCACGGTGGGGGGCGACCTCTGCCAGCGCCCGCGCTGCTGGTATTATCGCGCCGGGTTTGGATTGCTGGCGGTTTACAAGGGCAAACCGCTGGTCCCGGAAGGCGACAACCGCTACCACGCCATCCTGGGAAATTCCGGGCCGGCTTATTTCGTAAGCCCGTCCAGCTTGGCTCCCATCCTGATCGCTTTGGACGCCAAGGTAAAACTCCACGGCCCGCAGGGTGCGCGGGAACTTTCCGTGCAAGAGTTCTTTGTGACCCCCAAGAGCGACCAGGAGACCGAACACGCGCTACGTCCGGGCGAACTCGTCACGGAAATCCTGGTGCCGAATCCAGGGAACGTCAAGATGGCGATCTACGAGGTGCGGCAAAAAGAAGCTCTGGATTGGCCACTCGCCGCCGCCGCCGTGGTCCTGAAGCTCGAAGGCGGCAGCGTGCAGAGCGCCCGCGTCGTGCTGGGACATGTGGCGCCGGTGCCTTGGCCCTCGCCGGAAGCGGAAGAAGCTCTGAAGGGCAAATCGGTGGATGAAGATGTGGCTTGGGAGGCGGGCAAAGCCGCGCTCCGCCACGCGACGCCGCTTTCCAAGAACGCTTACAAAGTGCAACTGGCCCGCGTGGCCGTGAAGCGCGCCATCCTGCGCGCCGCGACGTAGGGCCGAACGGCGTTCGGCCCGGGCGGGCGCCGCTCGCCCCGGCGTTGCAATCCGAAGGCAGAAGTTGGAGGTGCTAATGATTTCCGAACCTGCTTCTCAGATATCTCCGAGTGCTCAGCCCCAGGTGCAGTGCCGCCTGATCCGCTCCAAGTGGATGTTCATTGAGGCGGAACCTGACCCCACGGTTCCCCGCTCCGGCACAAGTATTTGTTGGTGCGTGCACACCCAGAAGGTCATGGGCCCGGATGGCCAAGTCGTAACCCCGGAGGCTTGCAACTCAGAACGGGCCTGCTTCGAAGCTCTTTAGCGCGGATTTCTGACAAGTGCGGGGAAGGGTGGGGCTTTAGCCCCGCCGTTTCAGGACCTTCCCAATTATTCCAGTTTCTCGCGCCCCGCGCAGCTTGCAGCCGCAAGCTGCGCGGGGCGCGAGAAGAGAAGAAGATTAATCGTCGCGCATGCGGCGGGGCTGAAGCCCCGCCCTTCCGACCGCTCGATGAGAACTGCTCAGCCTCGGCAGAAGCCGAGTCCATGGCGGGCGATCTGCTGGACGACGTGGTGCGGGTTGAGACGGTGCCCATCCAGATGACGGTGGAACATGGCGATCTTCACGGCGCGGCCACGCTGGTGGCAGGCAAATTCGCCCAAATTGAGACGCGCAGCCTTTGCCAGGGCGATCACCTGTGCGGGAACGAATCCGTCTATTACCCGCCCCTCGTGGCCCTCGCTCACTCCATGCTGGCCTTCACCCTGGACAGCTCCTTCTCCGGGCCGGGCTTGGGTGAAGTTTGGAAGAACGTGGACAAACGCCGCGCCTTTGTGGGCAGCTTCTAGCCTACAGAGCATTCAGCTTAATAACGGGAAACTTCCATAAGGGGGTTTCCCGTTTCGCATTTATGACATCTAATACGCATTTATGACATCTAATAAGGGGTATGGAGGGTTTGTCAATGAAACTGCACCGCGTGCTCGGACTGGTTCTGGCGATTCAATTTTGCTTTGCATTGCGCGCCTTCGGCCAGGGTAGTTACAAGACTGAAACCATTGGCGCTGCGCCGGCGGATGTTCCCGCCCCCATCCAGAGCACTCTCGATTCCCAGGGCGTCCGCGTCACCAACGATCAGGGCGCGACACTCTGCGAAGTATGGTTGCGTAAGACTCTCCCCACAAGTTCAAACCCCAACACCTCATCGGACGTCCTCTTTGGAGCGTTGACCGAGGGAGCTTTCCTGGGCGTTCTGCGCTTCCCCAAAGACGCTACGGATTTTCGCAGTCAGACCATCAAAGCCGGGTATTACACCCTGCGCTACGCCCTCATCCCCCAGGACGGAAACCATATGGGCGTGAATCCTTCTCGTGACGCCTTCGTCCTGGGCCCCGTCTCCGCCGACAAGGACCCTGATAAGACCCTGTCCTTCGAAGATCTGGTGAAGTTGAGCCAGCAGGCTTCCGGCACCCCCCATCCCGGATTCCTGGTGGGCGCGCCGGTCAGCGGCGACAGCTTTCCCTCCGCCGCCAAGGATGATTCGGGCCACTGGAATGTCCAAGTGAAGGGACACGGGAAAAGCTGTGACCTGCCCCTGGCGTTCACGGTGGCAGGCAAGTGGGAGGGGTAAGAGCATTTGTGATTTGTGATTTGCGATTTTGGATTAGGGCGTAGGGTAAGACCATTTTCGATTTTCGCTTTTGGATTGGGGCGGGTGGCAAGGCATTTGGAATTTTGGATTTGCGATTTTGGATTCGGTGCGCCGAGTGAGGGGGTCTTGGGTCGAACAAGGAACATCATGAAATCAGCAGCAACAAATCCGTGTCAACGAATTCGGACCGAAGGGGCGCTGCCCCGTCCGCAGCGTCGAACCTGGGTTCTCGCGGCGGCGCTCGCTTTCCTTCTCGCCTCAAGTCTATGGGCCGCCCAGGCCAAGCCTCTGACCGTGCTCCAAGGTAAACTGCTGACCACCCGGGGAGACTGTCCCATTCTGAAGATAAACGGCCGCGAGCAGGCGCTTTCGGCCGACACTCCCTACCTTCTTCACACAATGCAGGACAAGCGCCTGGACGGTCGCGAGGTGCGTTTGGAAGGAACCCCGAAGCCCGATGGCACCTTCGAGGTTCAGTGGCTCTACACCCTCCACAATGGCAAGCTCTTTCGAGTGCGCTATTTCTGCGCCACCTGCAACATTGTGGCCCTTGAGCCCGGCAACTGCGTCTGCTGCCAGCAGCCCACCGAGCTCCAGGAATTTCCCGTGGAGAAATCGGAAAACTAGCCCTGCCTTCGCCCCGCGCTAGTGTTGCGTAACACCTAAATTTTGACAATCGGCCAGCGGCTCTGCCGCCTTGGTTGTAAGGGTACGGCTTGCCGTACCCTCTTCACTTTTATCGCGCGACCGAACCAAGAGGGTACGGCAAGCCGCACCCCTACAACCAGGCAGTGCCGCGTGACCATTGTCAAGAATTGGATGTTACAGCACACTAGTCCCGTGCCCGCCTGGTTAGGTTCTTTTGGGAAGCGTTCGCAGTCAACCAAAGCGCCGTGTGGGCAGAGCGGGTTCAGGACTTCTTTAGGCGGTCACGGGACTAGTGGGTCAGTTTGGCCAATTTCACTGCGGGCGTTTTTCATTCCCAATCCGGCGATGTGCCCACTCAGCATGGTTTCCGAGTGCCCCGTGATCCAGGAGCAATGCGGAGCTGAGACAATGCCCCGCATCACGTTCCATAAGCCGCTTCTGATTACCTATCGAACATCGCAGTTCTCGAAGAGAGAGAATCGTACAGCTGGCCGACTTATGATTCTGTTTTGCGCGATTTGTCGAGAACGAAGCGTCGGCAGAAATTTGAAGGTCTCACTCGGTCGGCGTGCGCTGGTCGTGCAATTTAGAGACATGACTCTCTTCCGCCGCAGTGAGCTCTCGCATCGTTTCGGCCCAGATGAGGAGCGTCCGGTCTGGCATAACGATGGACATCACGCGCTCTCTGCGTGAGACGATTGGTTGCTCAGAC
>JBEKAD010000454.1:0-4966 GCA_050018435.1 Terriglobia bacterium | reverse complement strand
CCAGCAGCGTGCCACCGGCGGTTCCCGCACCAATTTCCTCAAAATCCGGGACACGGGAACTCGGACCCTTGACGAGCCCTTCACTCCCCACCACCTTAACGTTGTCAGCCCCGTAGGCCGTCATCAAGATCGCGCCGAGAGGGAAGCTGCGGCCATCCGGAAGCGTTATTTGCTCCACGGTCAGCCGCATCTGGCCAACGCCCCTGATGCGGCCGGGGCGCTCCATGCGGGTTATGCGCCCCGCGAGCGTTGCGCCCACGGGAATCGCCACGTGGCCGTTAATGGTCACGGGCTCCGCGACGCTAATGGTGAAAGCATCTCCCTGAAGATTCAGCTTGGTGGTCAGGGTCTGCGTGGTGCGGCAATGCAGCATGGTACCGGCGGGAACGGAGAGAGCCGCCGTCGGCACCAGTGTTTCTGCGTTGGCAAGTGAGATTCCTGCGGTAGCGAGGAAAACGGCCAGCAAAGCGCGCTTGACCATGGTGTACCTCCTTGAAGGTTATTTCATGGCCGGACCCTGGCGCTTTGTCCAGCTTGGTTGATGCTGAGAACTCGCAAGGTGAGAGGGGAGACCCGCTCACGGTGATGGGGTCTCCCCGCGGAATCTGCTAACGCGCTCCCTCCGAGCGCGCGGCAACCTCGGTGACACCCTTCGGGGTGCTGATGTACCCCTTCACCTGACTTGATTCTACACGATTTACCACTAACTCGTAAGGCTTTTTTGAGCCGTTCACATAAAAGTAAACGGGTGCGTTGATGGTGCAGTCCTTCCTCTCCACTTCGATATCGTCGGCCAGCATGGCCACGTTGAATCGATAGCGCTTGAGGTTGGTTTTCTTCAGCGTCAGGCCCACACCTGCCACCTTCGCCGGTTGATTCCTGGTCAAGATGAATTCGAAGTAGTCGCGATCACCCAGCTTGCGCAGGTATTCGATGTCATCGTGGTTGCGCGCGATGAGGGTGCCCATCTCGCTGCGAGCCATGCCCAAGTCCGCCGCCAGCGTGCTGACGGCTTGCTTGGTGGTGTTAAGATCCGTCTTCGTCAAGGAAACATCCTGAGTCAGTGCGCCGACTTGTTGCTGGTCGGCCTTCTGGTCAAGCTCTTGCTTGAGTTGCTCCGTTTGGGCGCGCTGCTGATCCTGAAGTTGCGCCACCATGGTGCGCGCACGCTTCAATTCCCCGCCTTGCGCCCCCATGCGCTTGGCCGCCCCGTCGAGCTCCGTTTTTACGGCGTCCAGATTCTGAGCGTTCTGCCGCTCGATGGCCGTCAGGCGATTCGAGACCTGATTCCGCAATTGCCCGGTCAAGTCTTCTCGCAACTGCTTGTGCTGCGTCGTCAATTGGTCGCGCAGCGTGTTCATCCGATTGACCGTAAAGAATTCCCCCACGGCCAGGGCCGCGAGAACGAGAAAAATCAAAACAAATTTGACGCCGCCCCTTGAACTTGGGTTCGGCTCCATAGGAAGTCCCACTTGGACAGGCACTTGGTCGATTGCCATTTTAGTCTCTCCCCTCCCTTGCGAAATTGCTTCTGGAAGCTTCACGCACTGCTTGTGATTGGCTTCCTGCTGTGAAGGAAGCACGCCGAGTGCCAACTGAGGCGCGGTTTATGACGTTGTTTTTGAGTGAGTTACAGGGAATGACGGCAACCCGCGCCGCTGCTGGCTCGGTATATCTTACGCGCGCCGAGTAAAAAGTGCGGCCAGCCTTGGTGGCGGTAGCCGGCTTGCGCAGAGCGCAGCTCTGCGATTCGCGTCCCTCCCCCCCGCGCTAAAACGCAGAGCTGCGCTCTGCGCAAGCCAGTCAGCACGCTGGAGGCAAATTCACTTCTTATCGTGGCCTTTGCCTTTCTTCCGCGCGCGCGCCCAACCTTCCTTATTCACCTGACGGCCACGCCCGATGGCGAGCGATTCGGGCGGAACATCCTCGGTAATCGTCGAGCCCGCGGCCGTGTAGGATCCCTTGCCGATGCGGACAGGCGCCACCAGCATGTTCCCGCTGCCGATGAAAACTTCGTCTTCAATGGTCGTCGGGTTCTTCTTTTCGCCGTCGTAGTTGCAGGTGATGGTGCCGGCGCCGATGTTGGCGCGCGCGCCTACCGTCGCGTCCCCCAAATAGGTCAGGTGAAGGGCCTTGGCGCCTCGGCCGATGGTCGATTTTTTTACTTCTACGAAATTTCCGATGCGCGCCGCGGGCTCAATGACCGCGCCATCGCGCAAATGCGCGAAGGGGCCGATGGTGACGCCCGCGCCGATCTCACAATTCGTGATGACACAGGATTGGCGCACCGTGACGTCGTCGGCGAGGGTGGAATCGATGATGGTCGAGTAGGGTTCCAGCCGGCAGCCGCTTCCCAGACGCGTGCCGCCGCGCAGGCTGACGCCCGGCTCGATGACGGTGTCGGGGCCAATGACGACATCCTCATCAATGTACGTCGCCCCCGGGTCAGTGAGGGTCACGCCTTCCTTCATCAAGGCGCGGGCCTTGCGAAGGCGCAGCGTTTTCCCCATCTCGGCCAGTTGCGCTCGGTCGTTGATGCCCCAAGCCTCGCCGCCCGGCGCCTCAAATGCCGCAACCTTGAGACGATGACGTTTGAAAATCTCGATGAGATCCGTGAGCAGATACTCCTTTTGGGCGTTCGCTCGCGACAGCTCGCCCAAGTGCGCCAGCAGCGGCTGGCGCGAAAAGCAGAGGATGCCGGTATTAACTTCGTGGATCTTTTTCTGTGCCGCACTTGCCACTTTTTCTTCCACGATGGCGCGCACGCGCTTCCCGCCCATACGCACGATACGTCCGTAACCGGTGGGATTGTCCACGCGCATGGCGAGGATGGTGCATGCCGCGCGCTCCTTGCGGTGCGTTGCCACCAGCGCCTTCACCGTTTCCGGTTGGAGCAGGGGCACGTCCCCCACCAGCGCCACCACCACTCCGCTGGGGCAGCGATCGAGTTCCGGGCGAGCCACCATCAGCGCGTGGCCGGTGCCCAGTTGCTCCTTCTGCTCAATGAATTCCAGCCCCGGGCGCGCAAAAGCCTTCCGCATTTCTTCCGCTTGGTGGCCGATGATCATGTAAACCCGTTCGGCCCCGGCCGCCCCGGCCGTGCGCAAAACGTATTCACCCAGCAATCGGCCCGCCAGCGCGTGCAGCAACTTCGGATGCTCGGACTTGAAGCGTGTCGCTTTGCCTGCCCCCAGAATCAGAATCGAGAAACCCTCTTGCCCCATGGATCACTCCCGAACGAAAACTGACTGGAAGATTAAAGCTCGCGGTACATGAAGCTGATGGCCCCGGTGGCCGCGGGCTTTGCTTTTCGCTCCAGGCATTTTAAGGCGTCTCGGGAAGGAAAAGCAAAAAGGGTGGCGCGGGGCTGATGAATTTTGTTTCAAATGCTGACCGGGATTTCTCATCAGTGAGGGGAAGGGCGGGGCCAGCCTCTGTCCTCCCCAAAGGGGAGGAACATCATTAGCCGTAAGTGAAACCTACGGTCGCCGGGCACCCAGGCCAACACATTCGACCCCGCAGGGGTCGAACATCTTACGCGAATTCACAATTCCGGCCCGTAGGTTTCACCTACGGCTAATGCTATTGGACCTCTCCGAGGTCCTGCGATGAATATTTGGGAAGGTCCCAAACGGCGGGGCTGAAGCCCCGCCCTTCCGGCAGCCCCCCAAAAGCGTTCCAGCGTGGTGAGAAATCCGCGCTAAAATCCTTGTGCGCGAAAAGCTGGAGAACTATGGCACTTTTCTATTTCCTTCGGCACGGTGAAACGGCGTGGAATGCGGAGGGGCGTTTGTGCGGGAGCACGGACGTTCCGCTGTCGGACGTGGGCCGGCGCCAAGCGCAGTTGCTCGCCCGGCGCTTGAAACCCATTTCGGTCGAAGCTTTGTACACAAGCCCTCTCGGTCGCGCGCTGGAAACCGCTTGCGTGATCGGCGCGGCCATCGACCGCGAGCCCGTGATAGACCGCCGTTTGGCCGAGCTGAATTATGGCGCGTGGGAGGGCAGGACCTTTGAGGAAATCCAGCGCGCCACCCCCGCCACCTACCGCGCCTGGGACGCGGACCCGGGCAACATGGCGCCTCCCGAGGGAGAAAGCGGTGTGCAACTTATCGAACGCGTCACGCCGTTTATGGCGAATGTGGCGCAAAGACATCCGCGCGGGAACGTGGTGGTGGTTTGCCACAAAACCGTCTGCCGCCTGCTCGCCTGCCACATCATGGGCGTGCCCCTCTCCGAGTATCGGCGGCGCATCACCATGCAGAACGCCGCGCTGAACATCCTCGAAACGCAGGAAGGAAATTGGCGCGTGGTGGCGCTGAACGATACTTCGCACCTCTCCTCGCCCGCGGCTGGGATTTCTTACGAATGAGGAACCCCGGTTACGTGCTGCGGAAATAAACCCGGGCCTTTTGGATGGGCAGGCCCCGAACTTCGATGCGGCTCAGGTCGCGCGTACCGATCCCCAATTGCTCGGCGAGCTTCAGCGTACTGTCACACTTCTCGAAGGGCGCGGCACCGCGGTCGGCCATGGGGTCAAGGCCCATGAGTGCCGTGGACACGGCATCTGTATTCACGCAATTGGCGCCGGCAATCAGCAGACCGGGACGAAGGGGGTGGACATTTTTGTACCACGGGCCTTCGCCGCCCGCCACGGTTTCAATGCCATCGATCACCGCGAGATGAATGGGGCGCGCTGCCACAAGATCGGCGACAATGCGCGGGACGCGGTAGCCCCCGTCACGCGGCGAGCTGGGGTAAATCTCCGACGGCGCACTCTTGGAAGGTTGCCGGTCACCCGCGTGCAGCATCGCACGGTGGCCTGACGGCACCTTGGCGGGCTCGTCGATGCCGGCTCCCAATCCGTAAATCGTGACGGGTGGAAGGCCGAAGCTGTTCTTCATCGACAGGGTGACACCCGTCGTCGCGTGCTCTTTAAGTTTGGCGAGCGAGACAAAAACGTCGCACT
>JBEKAD010000453.1:0-4977 GCA_050018435.1 Terriglobia bacterium | reverse complement strand
CTTTGTTTGCCCTCGCCCCCTTGGGGGAGAGGGGGGACCGCAAGGCGGTGGGTGAGGGGGTCTCCCGCGATCAAATTGATGAATGATTTCCTAAAACCCCTTAAGTGAACAATATTCGGGCTAGGATTCCCGTTCCAAAATAAAATCCGGCAGAGAGTGCAACGCCTCTTTGTAAGGCGAATGGGGAAAGCCTTCCAAAAAACTTCGGGCTTTGTCGGAAAAATCCTGGGCTTTTTCCCGCGCCGCCTGAAGCGTGCCGTAATGGTCAATCAGGTCGAGGATCTCCGCAAATTGCGCGGGCTCGAATCCCCCCTCTTCCAGTACCCGCGAAACCTTGCGGGCTTCTTCCGGAGTACACCGTTGCAAGAGGTAGATCAAGGGCAACGTCATCTTGCCCTCGCGCACGTCGTTGCCGATGGGCTTGCCCAGCACTTCCTCGGAAGAGGTGAAGTCCAAGACGTCGTCGATCAGTTGAAAAGCCATGCCCAGGTTAATGCCGTAGAGGCCCAACTGCGTTTCCTCTTCTTCGTTCTTTCCGCCCAGCAGCGCCCCCAACCGCAGGCACGCGGAAAACAAGCAGGCCGTCTTGCGATAGGCCAGTTCCAGGTATTCTTCCTCGGAAACGGCAGGCTTCCGCAAGCAAGTCAATTGGAGCAACTCGCCCTCGACCATGACCTGCGTGAGCCGAATCAGCACGTCCAGAATTCGGAAATTCCGCTCGTTCAGGGCGATGTTGAAGGCCTGCATGTAAAGCCAGTCGCCTGCCAGCACGCTCATGGGGTTTCCCCAGCGCGAATTCGTGGAGGGCCGCCCGCGGCGGGTGTCAGCCTGATCGATCACATCGTCGTGTACGAGGGTGGCGGTGTGAATCATCTCCACCACCGCCCCCAAGCGGATGGAAGCCATTCCTTCGTAACCGCACAACTTCGCCGACAACAAGACCAGCGCCGGACGCACCCTTTTCCCCCCCCCTTCCTGCAAGTACTGGCCGATTTCAGCAATGGGGCGGACGTCCGCAGCGGTCCGAACGCCGAACTCCTCCTCCACCCGGAGGAGCTCCGGACGGACCAACTCAAAAACTTCTTTGATGGTCAGATTTTTGACAGACGCCAAGCGCTACCTCTCCCTCGCCCCGTCTGTGAGCCGTGCGGAATCAGTTTTGGTGGACAGACCGGAGGGCGATCCCACAAATTAAATAGTCCCACAAAAACCCCATGAAGGGAAGGGGCAAAGCAGAAGTTAGAAGTTAGGAGCTAGGAGTTAGAAGGAAAGAACACGCTCACCCGGCCTAGGTCGGCACCTCGCACTCCTGTTTTTTTCTTCTAACTTCTAGCTTCTAACTCCTAGCTCCTGCCTTTTTCAAATTTTCAAAAACAGCTTCCTCCGATACATCCAGAACAATACCAACCAATAGCAGAACAGCACGGCGGCGCCTTCCATGAGAGGCTGGAGGCTGGTTCCGAGGAACTCGAAGAAATGCGGGCCGAGGTGAATGCGAAATGTACTGACCAGGAATCCTTCCATGAAATGCGCGATGCAGTAAGCGGCGATGGAATTCATGCCGATGACCACCAGGGGGAACGCCCACGCTTTGCGCTGCTTCATCTCGATGACCCAGCAGAACGCCGCCAGCAGCAGGAAGCACGCTCCGCCGCTGAACAGCGTCCAACTCGGCGTCCAGATGCGCTTGACCACGGGGCAGATATGCGTGAAGTGGAACAAGAGGCCGGCGGCGATTCCCACCACCCCGGCCACGAGCAATTTCTTCAGGGGGATTTGCGGAGCGGCCTCGCGCAGCCAGCGTCCCCCGATCAGTCCCAGAATCATGGTGCCCAGGGTGGGGATGAAGCTCAGCGTCAGGTATCCGCCGGGGTTATAGACCCAGTGCGTTGTGCGCGGGAAGAGGTTCAGGAACCACTGATCGAAAGCGATCCCCAAATTGTAGTTCTTGTTCCAGTGCGCGGCAAAGCCCGTGTAGTTGTGCTGAGCGTTCCAGGCGGCAGACACCCCGACGGATTGCCAGTCGAAGTTCGGCCCAGCCAGGGGATAGAGCGCCCACGCCAGCCAATAGCCCGTCAGGATCACACCCAGCGCGGCCCACGCCCAGCGCGGTGGCCGGAAGCCCAAGAGGAAAAGGAAAGGATACCCAAAGCCAATCTGCGTGAGCGTGTCTTCCATCGTGAAGAAGGTTTGCGGCCGGTCCATCGAGCGCAGGAAAACTCCCAAAGCCGCCAGCAGGAAGGCTCGCCACAGCGCATGCGCAAACAACTTCCAGAACGTGCCGCCCTTGGCGATGCGGCTGGCAATCGAGTAGGGCAACGCCACGCCGACGAGAAATGAAAACGAGGGTTGAATCAAGTCGTGCAGCGAGCATCCCGCCCAATCGGTATGGCTCTGGTTATAGGCGAGGATGTGCCAGATCCAATTCCCGGGAAATGCCTGCGCCACATGCGCCAAGCGCAGCACCTCCGCCATCATGAGGAACATGACGAATCCGCGGTAGGCGTCCACCGCGACGTTGCGCGCCACCGGCGCGCGCGTGGGAGTTTGTCCTGGCGGGAGGCTCACAACTTCCTGAACGGTGCTCATGGGCCACCTCCTGTGCCGCGAACATTACCACATCCCGGGCGGCGCGGGCGAGATAATCGGGCCATCTCGCCATCGGGCCGTCGGCTGATTTGCGATTTGTGATTTGAGCTTTGCGATCTGAGATTTGATTAGCGATCGTAGCGCCGCGCGGCCTTCGGCCGCAACCAAACCACGCCCTGCGGGTGTTGCCAACTGACCGGATTGCGCAGAGCGCAGCTCTGCGTTTCAGCGCGGGAGATGGACGCCAATCGCAGAGCTGCGCTCTGCGCAATCCAGCTTCTCCTTATTCATGAGATCTTCCTGTGATGCTCGCTCCCGAATCGAAGGGCAGCACCACTCGTTGAGATTTGCGGTTTTTGCGCAGCAAGAGCCGCGGACCCCAAAGTCGGGGATCCGCGCTTTTGACTTTTGCCCTGTGCCTTTTGCCTTTCTTTCACGGCTCCGCCGTGCGACGCTACCAGCTACCCGGTTGGAGGCCATCGGCGGTGGTGGTAATCTGAAGCCGCACCCTATCCCCTTGAGGTGCTCAAAACAAAGGAGAGGCCCCAATGCGTCCCAAAGACCGATTCTTGGCAGCCTTGAAACGCCAGCCCGTCGACAGGGTTCCACTCTATGATTTTCTCTTCCAGCGACCCCTTTTCCACGAACTGATTGGCCGCACTCCTGACACCTATAACGCCCGCGACGCTATGGACTTGACCGTGGCGATGGGGCTCGATGGGGTCTGGATTCCTTATGGCTGCCATTCGGGGTGGAGCGCGGAAAGGATCACGGAGCGAGTTTATAAAGACGAATGGGGAACGACCTTCCAAAAGGATGATGCCGCTTGGCCCATCGATGCCCCCATCGCCTTTCCGTTGCAGACCCGCGAGGATCTGCGCCACTATGTGCCTCCCGACCCTCTGGCGGAAGGCCGTCTGGGCGAAATCAACACGGCGGTGGCCATGAACGGGGAACTGGGTGAGAAGGCGGTAGCTATTCTGGGCGGTGTGAATGGACCTTTGACGGTCACTTGGTTCCTGCTCGGGTATGAGAACCTCTGCCTAAGCCTTTACGACGATCCCGGTTTTCTCGAAGAACTGGTGGAGCTGGCCGTGGATTTCGACGTGAAGGCCATCAACCGCATGGCCAGGGCAGGCGTCGACGCGATGATCCTTGCGGATGACTATGGCGCCAGCGCCCAGGGCCTCCTCAGACCCCAGCAGTTCAAGGCGATCTACAAGCCTGGACTCAAAAAGATCATCGACGGCATCAAGGCCAACAATCTGCCGGTGTTCCTGCACTGCTGTGGGCGAGTCTACGATTATCTCGATGATCTGGTGGAAATCGGCATCGAGGCCTACCACCCTCTGCAGCGCACTGCCGGCATGGACCTCGCCACGGTGAAAAAGCAGTATGGTGACAGGATCTGTCTGGTGGGAAACATCGATTCCTCCCGAACCCTGCCCTTTGGCACTCCCGAGCAAGTTGAGGCGGAGACGCTGGAAGCCCTCCGCATCGCCGCACCCGGTTTCGGCTACATCCTGGCTTCCGACCATTCACTCCACGATGGAATTCCGGTGAAGAATATCTTGCGGATGTTCGACGTCGCCCGGAAGCATGGCGTCTATTCGAACCGGGATCTGGCGGCGTAAAAGGGGGTAGCCACGCTCAGCGATTTGCTGACCGTGGGCTTTTCTCAGGCGCGAAACCCGGCGGCAATTGCACGTCATCACATTTACGCTTCCGAATCCGAGGGCAACCTGCTTTTCTTGAGACTTGGGGTTTTTCCTACTGAAGAACCGCGGACCCCAAGAGCGGGGCTCCACGCTACACTTACTTGTCTTACGGTGGATTTTGGCCATCAGTCGCGGAGTTGCGCGATCTGCCGCCAGCGGATATACTTCATCTTATGAATATCACACTTGAATTGCCCGAGGACATCGCGCGCCAGTTGTCTTCGGAGTGGCACGACCTGAGCCGCGCCGCTCTGGAAGGTCTCGCCCTTGAGGCCTATCGCGGGCGAAAACTCACTTCCGACCAAATGCGGCGGCTCTTGGGCTTCGAGACTCGCTTCGAGCTAGACGGCTTCCTAAAGCAACACGGGGTCTGGCTGAACTATAGTATCGATGACCTAGGGCGTGACCGCGAGACACACGAGCGCCTGGGCCTTTAGATGCCTATCGTCATTTCGGATGCATCTCCATTACATTATCTTGCTCTGGTGGGCGAATTTGGAGTGTCCTGGTGCTACTGACCACTGACTACTGACAACCGACAACTGACCACTGACACCTGTCTATCTCTTCCCTCGAAACAAAAGCGCCTGTTCAAGGTATAATCCCTGCCATGCGTCCCGAGTTCCAGGCTGTACCCTTTGAGGACTTTGAGAAGGCAGAAGTCAACCTG
>JBEKAD010000452.1:0-4986 GCA_050018435.1 Terriglobia bacterium | reverse complement strand
GCCCCACACCCACCACGAAGCCGGAGAAATTCCTCCCCGACCTGCCTTCTGCGCTGCTCTATGCCATCAACTGAACCGCAAAAGGCCAAAGTCCAGCGGCGGGGCTGAAGCCCCGCCCTTCCCCTCACTTGTGAGAAATCTCCGCTAGCCGCGGGGCTTGAATCCACTTGTCCACAAAGGCATTGGCCGCAGGACTGTTGGTGAACCGTTCCTTCACGGGGTCCCACTCCAACTTCTTGCCCACCTGGATGGCAATGTGCGCCAAGTGGCAGACCGAAGTCGTGCGGTGCCCGACTTCGGCGTCTTCGAGGGTCTGCCCGCGCGTCTTGACGGCATCAATGAAGTCCTGTTTATCACTCTTGAATGGGAAGTGAATTTCGTTGTCGCCGATCTTGGCATCGAGAACCGCGGCGGGCGCGGCTTGCAGCGGCTTCATGTACTCGGCGAAAATCCAGCCCTCCGAACCCTCAAAACGCACATAGACCTTTTCATCGGTCTTGTAGAACAGGCGCACGCCGTTGGCATAGCGATATTCGGCCTGGAAGTTGAGCAGCACGTTCCAGAAGCTGTCGGCGGGCGGGTAGGTTCCGCGCGCCTCGACCTCGAGGGGGCCCGTGCGGTCCGTATTGTTGCCCCACTGCGTGACATCGATGAGGTGGGCTCCCCAATTGGTGACCATGCCGTCACAATAATACCGGTGCCGCATCCAGCCCGGGCGGTCGTAGGACTTCGGGGTATGGACGCGCTTCTCGGTATAAGGGGCATGCGTCGCCGGCCCCTGCCAGCGTTCGTAGTCCAGCTCGGGGGGAACGGGCATTTCCGCTTGCGGCGGGCAACCGACATCGGTGCCCGGCACGGCGGTCCGGATGGTGTGCAACTTGCCGATCCGTCCGTTGCGGACCAGGGTGACGGCGCGGTGGAAATTCTCCAGGGAACGGAACTCGCTGTCCGTGCGGAAGACGCGCCGGTGTTTTGTCACCAAATCGCTCAACTCTCGACCATCCGCGATGCAGCGCGTCAGGGGCTTTTCGCAGGAGACGTCCTTTCCGGCCTGGATTGCCTCCATCGACATCCGCACGTGCCAGTGGTCCGGCCCGCCGATGAAGACCGCATCCAGGCTCGGGTTGGCGAGGAGTTCGCGGAAGTCCTTGCAGGTCGTGCAGCCCTTAAACGTGCCGGAGGCCGATTGTTGGGCGTACGCTTCCTCCACCTGCTTCTGGGCATTGGCCAGACGCCATGCGTCCACATCACAAAGGGCGGTTACCTGTACGTCCGGCATGGAGAAGAACTGCGGCAGATTCACATGCACGGTCTGCCGCCCAATGCCAATCACGCCCACCGTGATGCGATTGCTCGGATTTACCTTTCCATGCAATAAACCGGCGGCGCCGGCGCCAGCGCCGAAAATGAATGTTCTACGGGACAAGTTCATAAAAATCCTCCTGATTTCTTTGGAAAAAACGTGGAGCTTAAAGCCTATGCGGGTCACATAAGGGGTTTCAGGAAATTCCTTTTCAATTTTTTAATGCGCGACCCCCTCACCCGGCCCGCCCCACCTGGTGAAAGCGCCGGTTGCGGCCCACCCTCTCCCCCAAGGGGGCGAGGGTGCGTTAATTTGAATGTACTACTCTCGCCCTGTTAGGGAAGAGTTTACTGACAACTGAAAACTGATGACTGAAGACTTACTACTTTCGCGCTACCACCACTGACGCCGTCCCGTGCTTTGCCACTTGGATGGTGGCCCGGCCGTGGGAAGAGGAAAGCGCGGCCGCATAAGGCGGGCCATCCGCCGAGTAGACTTTCGCGGAGCGGAGTTCTGCGGCGTCGGGAGTCTTCAACGTTACCGTAACCTCTTCCCCCTGCTCCGAGCCCCGCGCACGATGGCGCATGCGCGAGGTGAGCGGCGCCACATATTCCCCCGCGCCATTCAGAAACAGATTCACATCATTGTCACCCGTCGCCGCCACGCAGTGGGGCAACAGCACTTGCCGTTTGCCGATGAGCGGGTCAAACAGCGGAGCATACACCTCAAGCAGGTCGGCGGCGCGGGCGTTGGGCTTCTGCTGCGAAATCGGGAATTGGTGCGCAATCATTTGCGGGAAGCAGGCGCATTGCAGCCGCAGTTTCATCTGCTTCTCGAACTCCAAAAGATCGCCATCGTATTTCTTGCGCATTTCCCAGGCGGAAAGCGGCCGGTACGGCGCCAAGTAGGCGAGCGCGGGGACGTAATCATTTTCATGGCAATAGCCATCCACGTCGCGCAGCACCTCGAGGCGGTAAAACTGATTCACGAAGACCCGCTGGTGAGCGGCGTGCGCCATGCGACAGACCTCCTGCACCGCTTCCGCCACGGGTTGCGCCATGTTTTCTACGGCCTGATTGCCGACCATGCTGAAACCGTCGTCGTGGCCGTAATCTAATCTGCTGGACCAGTCCAGGCGGTCGATGATCAAGCCCTCCAATTCCGGCAGTCTCTGGATATAGCGCTCGCATTGCATTTTCAGCCACGGCCAGAAGGCGCCGGCTAACCGCGGATTCACGTCGGTTGAGCCTTCCCACGACGGGATCTCGCGCCCCTGCGCGTCTTTCAATACCGCCTCGGCGAATCTCGTTTGCAGCAAGTGCGTGGGGATTTCTGTGCTATCGTCCGCTCCTCCCTTGCCGCCGAATTCCGTGACGTTGAAATATCCATAAATCCCAATCCCGTGCTTCCCCATTTCGGCGATGAACGCTTTAATCTTTTCGTCGCTCATCATCTGGCCCAATTTCCACCAGTGGCCGTAGGTGTAAGGCGCCCACTCCGGACCGTCCGGCATATAGTCACCGAGGTACGTGAACCACATACTTGACCACATGTAACGAACGTGTTGGCGGGCCATCTCCGCGAAATCAGGATGGTCTTGAATGTGGTGATACCAGAACACGCCTTCCGAGGGGCCGCGCGGCAGGGGAGATTCGAAGTACTCGGGAAACTCATCGCTGTAAGCCTTGAGCGCGCTGCGATAGTCGGCCGGATGCGCATAGAACAACAGCCGCAGCGGTGACGCTTTGCCTCCTCCCATGCCCCGATGCCCGAGCGTGAGCCGCAGCACTCGTCCCCCGATCCACTCCACTTGAAGGTGCGGGATATTGACGTTCGGAGGCAGCGCCACGGTGAGAGCTTGATCGGTTTGGGGGTCCAGGATGCTGACGAGCGGCAGGACGTACGCCGTCCCGGGAGTCCAACCCATGGTCGCGTAAGGGACTGGGCGGCAGGTCGGCTGCGCACTCACTTCGGTTTCGGGATCGTTGGAGGGGGTGAAAATCCTCAGTCCGGGGGAAAGGAGGGGCAAATCGACGGTGACCTCGTGCCCTACACGCTTTCCGGAGCCTTCAAACAGGAAATCCCAAACCAGCCCATGGGGGCTCGATGACCATTGCGACGTACACTTCAGGTTCAACGCCGGAATCTGCCCAGCCTCGGGGCTGGCAGTGATTTGCGTGACTTCGTCGCGCACGCTCAGGTAGGCGGCGCCATCCATCCAGACGCGCCTAGCCCCAGCCGGACCGGATTCGATGCGCTCGGGGATGCCCTCGGCGCTGAGCGTGGCCTTCAGGTCACCACAGTTCACCGTCGCGGCTTCCGGCGGGACACCCCGCAGCAAGGGTTCAACAGAGAGTGCGGCGGCTGGAAGCAACGCGGTCTTCAGGAATCTTCGCCTCTTCATGTGGACGGGTCTCCATTCCGATGTTCTTCACGGATAGCACAAAATTCTTAGAACATTCCCGCTCCTGGGGAAACAAGTGGGATGAGCCTCGCTAAGCGGCCTGTGGCGTTCTCATTCCGGGGCCATAAGCGACAGAATGTCACTGTAGCGTCGCCCGGCGACCGATCATTGCACCCTTGCCAAACGTCCGGCAATTTACACTTGATCGCACGTGCAAGCAATAGGCCATTCTGGTGTCGGCGTGGGGGGGGGGCAAATTGTCGTAAAGGCAATGGCCCGCAAGTCCCATCTCGGGCTCACGCGGATTTCCTACTTCCTGTCCATCGAGTCTTCCAGAACCGACAGCACCGGGTAGGCGGCGTTATAGTGCTTGTGCAGAAACAGCGGGTCACGCCGCTTGTAGAGCTTGCGGCCGATTTCATCCGCCAGGGGAACCAGCATCTGTTCATACCGGCACAGCACGGGCGAAACCTGCTCGATCGTTCCCGTGGTCTGCCAGTTCAGGCACCCGCAGGTGTTGTTGCAGCGCTCGCGAATGGCGCAATCGCGGCAGAAGGCTTTTTCCCGTGACGAGCGCTCGAAAATCCGTTCGCGCGCCGCTTCGTCGATCCCCGCGTCGACGTCGCCGATGCACCACTCGCTTCGAGGCCCGGCTTTGGTGAACTGCACGCACGGATACAGGTAACCCTGGGGATCCACGGAAACCTGCCGCTGGGCCAGTTCGCAGCGTTCTTTGTGGAAGCAATGCTGGTTGATGTGGGAAGAAAGCTTCACTTCGAAGGGACTCAAATAAAACTTCCGTCCTTCTTGAATCCACTTCACGTAGAGGCCGGCCAGCTTCTCACACTGTTTTGACAGAACGCGAAACTCCGCTTCCTCCCAGGCGGCCGCGTAGTTGAGCGAAACCAGCACGTACCGGCAGCCCTCGTCCAACAGGAAGCTCACGGATTCGGATAGGTATTGCGCCGTGTCGGGGTTCACGACCATCAGGACGCTCGCGTAAGGGCGCGCACTCAGCAGCATCTTCAGGCGCGGGTAAAGCTGGTCGAATGTGGGCCCGTCATCGGGCAGCCGCCGGTGCCGGTCGTGCGCCGGGCGGACGCCGTCAAAGCTCATGGCGATCAGCACGTCTTCGCGCAGTGAGAATTCCAGGAATTCCTCGTCCAGCAGCAGGCCGTTGGTGGTGAGCTTGAAATGGAAGCGTCCGGCCTGCTCGCGTTCCAGGTCCCGGCCATACGCCACCATATTGCGGATCAGGTCCTGGTGCAGCAGCGGTTCC
>JBEKAD010000451.1:0-5020 GCA_050018435.1 Terriglobia bacterium | reverse complement strand
GGCTGAATTCACCATCGATCCCCAAAAATACTCCTGGATCGCCGCGCGATGTTTTTTGCGCGGAGGGGACACGCTCCGCCTCGCGCATACCAGTCCGATCTATTTGCCCGGGCATTACGATTGCCGCCCCGACGCCAAGTATTATGTCGATTGGATGAACAATCTGATTCGTCAAACCCAGGAAAATCCCCAACGCTTCCCCTCCGCTACGGAGCAAGAGCAGGAACTCGACACTTACGGGCAAGCTCTTGCCTTTTACCAGCAGAAATTGCAGCAGGGGTGCACACAGAATTAACCTGGATTTCACGCCACAGGTCTGGAAGGGCGGGGCTGAGGAGTGTGTGTGAAAACTATGGAGCGCGATGGGTCTTTGTAGAGGCGCCCTTCAGGGCGGCAGTTCTTTCTTCCCCGAGGTGCCCGGCTAATGCCGGCCGCTGCGAAAAGCTGCCCGCCTAAAGGCGGCCTCTACATTTGCTGGCCGAGAGCCTTGGGAATATCCCCACCGCGCCGGTAGCCGTCGGGGATGGTTAGGGTTTTTTCGGGGATCAGCGCTTCGTGATTGCCCCGGAAGTAAGTTGGATGGCAACGCGCTTCTGGTAGGTCCCGCGGAGGTCGTCTTGGCGTACCACCCGTGCCTGAACAGGGATGGCTAGGCTGTCCAGATGGTAGGGCAAGATGACCTCCAGGGTCTCTCCCACGTCGTAAGCTTGCTTAGTGGTGAAATATAATCCCGTCCGGGAAACATTGAGTGTTTCGCAGATATCGAAGGTAGCCGAGCCGTACTTGGTGCGGATGATTTTGATCTTTAGCTGGATGGGCGCGCGCCCTTTTTGCCTTTGGTCCTTTGAGGATTCGGCCGATTTAGGTGTGGAGGCATCGGCCGGAGCCATTTCCTCCTGGCGAGCTGCTTCCGCCGCAAGCGGCCTTTCGACACAATAAACCCAGCCGGTGGTGGCTTTGCAGGTATCGCAAGGGCGGGCGATGGTAAAGCCTTCACCAAGCGATGCGGTCTCCGCCTCGGGTAACGGGGTGGAAGCCCTTCGGTGGCACCGTTGGCATTCCAGCAAAACCACGGGCGCCGCCTCCCCGGTCTCCAGGCCCTCCGGGATGGAATCCGCTTCCCAAATCTCCCCTTCCGGGTCGAGCAGTTCGAGCCCGACAGAATAAAAACCCTGTTCGGCGCGAGTGTTAATCCATGCTACCCGATAGGTGCCTCCAATCTGGGTCCGCATGTTCAAAACGTGCAATTCAATTTCCAGAGCAACCCGCGTCGAAAGGCGGATCACAATGAAATCCTGTGTCACGCGGGTTGTCGAGGTCTGCTCATCGAAATAGCGCTCCTCATGCGACATACCGCGGACACGAAGGGCGACTCTAACCTCGGGGGCTCCGGCGATGGTGTGTTGGAGTTCCATAATCGTCCGCTTGCAAGGCGCCCTGGATCGTTACGGCCGGATTCAGAGGCTCTTGCGCCCTCACATGTACGGCCATCAAGATGAGGACATGCTCTACTCCGCGGGTACAACCGCGTGCTTGGTAATGGTGTAGCGTTTGCCTTGGTAGCTCACCTGTGACAGCTTAGCTTCAGGGTCGAAATCAAGCAAGCGGGAGTTCACCCGGATGCCGTCAAAAAGTGTCAAATCCGCGCCGAATACGGAGTCAATTACCATGTCGGTGTAGCTGCCTCCCGAAACGACCACCCAATCATTATCATAGGGTTTTTCCAGAGGGCTTTTCATGGCGCCGCCGCTCTCCGGGGGAAAGACGCTTTCCACAATATGGGCTTGAGCATAGGGTCCCTGGTTTGCCGTCCGGGCGAGCCCTTTCACCCACTCCGCGACTCGAGCCGAAGGGTCGACCTTATACAGGCCCTTCGCCGTCATGGACGGCCATGCGATGTAAGCCCCCAACCAACTGTGGTCAGCACGGACGTCCCAAGTGGCATCCACATCCCAAGGCGAAAGCGCATGCATCCACAGAGGGGTATAGAGCTCCGTCCAGAAGAAGTTGCTCATCTCTTTTTTCTGGCCGTCGGTGAGGTCTTCGAACATGGTATCGAAAATAGTGAGTAGGTCATAGCAGTGGCGGACTTCCATGTAGCTTCCATCCGGTTGCCCGGACTTCCACCATCCCTTGCCCTCCACATACAACAGCCGATTGATTCGCGCCGCCAATTCTTTCGCTTCCGACCGCAGTTGGGCTGCTTGGCTGGCATCACCACGGCGCTCCAGGAGCGCCGCCACGAATCGCATCCCATAAACATTTCCGGCGTTCATCGCGGCGACTTCGTGCACGTAAGTGCTGACCACTTCCAGCAGGTTGCGCAGATCACCATAATCCGCCAGCCCGTCCGACCGCTTCACCAGCTTTTTCCAATAGAGCGCATGTTCCAGCAGGCGCTCGATGACCGGTTTTCCTTCCATCTTTTTATCGAGCCACGCAAAATCGCCGGTCACGCGCAGGTAATCGTGGGCGCAGCGGAGAATTCCCATATCATTGACGGCATACCCCCAGGGTAGTCCTGCCGTTTGACCTGTTAGGTAATCCGTGGCCGTGCATTGGTGCATGTCCAGCGTGAGCCAGACCTCCAGGAGGGAACGGAGTGCCTGAGGGTCCAATAGCGCCAGGCTGAGCGAGGTCAGCATCGTGTCCCAGATCCAACTGTGCGTCGTCCCGCGGGTGCAGGTGATATAGGTTGGGCCGTAAACGGAGTCGGGAGAAACCCTCCGGCAGAAGAGCAGTCCCGCAAAGCCGATATAATAAAGCTTCCAGAGCAGCGGGTCGTTGGTATGGAGCTGGGGCAAATTGCCGGAGAAATCAGAATTACCAGGCGTGAACGCCGACCGCAGAAGACTGCTGAAACCCTGTTCGTGTTCTCTGACCAGTGCATCGAATTTACCCTGAAGGTGGTCATAGGTTCCGAGTGCGGCCTCCGCGTTGTTATCAACGACGTTTACGTATTGCAACCTCTGTGAGTCGCCGGGAGCCAATGAAAACTCATGAACTAACATGCGGCGTTGCTCAATGCGCACCGGTCGCGGGAAGATTCCTTGTACCGAGACCGCCTGCCCATTCCGAGCTTCAAAAATGACGCAGCCACGCGGCTCATCGGGAGTGAGGTGATTGTCCGTTTCCGCTCTGGGGCGCCACGGACGCGTCACGGCAACCCCTGCCCGCAGGTTAAAGCTCAGGGTAAACTTGCGGTGTTCAGCGCTTTCATTTTTCACGATAATGGCTTGCGCCGCCACACGTTGCTTCGAGGGCATAAACGTTTCGGTGGTGAACAGGAGCCCGGCCACGCGTGTCTCCCGCCGGATTTTGTGAGGGTACCAAGTATAGGCTACCTCTCCGGCAGGGGGAGGATAGTTTGCCAGGATTTGACCCTCCAGAAACAATTCACAAGTAATCAGGCTGTCCGTAATCGCCGGTTCCGGGACCCCGCAACAGGTGTAAGGAGGGAAGGCAATGGTAGTCATCGCGGAGACGGATTTATGTGCCCGAAGAAAACCTAATTCGTTTTGCGCCTGGGGAGGGTTAAAGTGATCACGAAAATGATGGACGAGCCGGTCGCTTGCCAGGTCCGCGGGTTTGGGAATAGCGGGAAGCGCTTCCTTTCGAGACTCCGAAGGCTGAGCCCTCGCGAGAGAGAGTGGCATAGCGGGCGCAAAGCCTGCGGGCTGGGAGGCAAGCGGGAGGGCCGTTCCCATTCCTCCCAACTTCAGGAATGACCTTCGGTTGAGAGGACGCCAAGGGGTTTCGCCATCTGAGGTTCGATCTTCAGTACTCATGCTCCCTCCCATTCGCTGCATTCAGTCAATTTGCGGGGTAAGAACCGCGGACCTCAAAGGCGGAGGTCCGCGCTACGATCGCTCCGCTGATGGGTGTATTCATTTCGTGGCCGAGATGGAGAAATTATCGAATTGTGCCGTATTCCAGCCGGTGCCGATCCCCGCCATACCTTGCTTGTGGCTCGCATCGTTAACGTTGGCGACCGAAGCGCCGTCGATCCTTACCTGGATGCCAGCCCCTTGGAAGCCCAGAGCGAGATGGTGCCAAGTTTTCGGTGAAAAGGAGACCTTGCCGGAGGCAAGCTTAAGGGTCGCTGCCTTGAACCGCGTGCTATCAATTTCCCACGTCCCATCCTGCTGGATCGAGAGCACGTAGCCGCTCGGCCATCGGGCTTTCGACTCCTGGAACCAGTCGGCGGAATCAACCCGCCCGGCGAGGGTCACGTTCCCGGGCGCCTCCATCATCACATCCGTGCTGACCTCGTAGTCAGACCAATCCGTGCTACCCAGATAGGTGAACGGATCGGGAGTGCAGGAATGCCAAATAATCGGATGTTGGTCAACGACTTGGCGAAGACAATTGCCCGGACGGCCACTGCACGCCGCAACTTCGAACGCACCGCCCTGGTCGGCGAGGTACTTGGGGGTCTTGCCGATAGCGGTGCTCTCGAAATCGTCAGTATACGGGAACGGGAAAGGCGCTGGCGGGGGTGGCGTCACGGCTCCCTTGGCTTGGCCCACGGTAGTGGTCAGGTAATAAATCGCATCGGGCTCCAGAGTGAGGTGGAACGAGCCATTCACGGGTGTAATGTCACTACCTTTCTCGAACGATTTGCCGGCGCTGGTCTCCCATACGTGGAGCGTGCCAGGGGAAAGGCCGCCGGAGACTTGAAATTCCGATTCTTGCGGCTCCGTGGCATCAACGGTTTCCACGATGATGCTGTAATCGCCGGTGGAGGGGGCCTTGAGCGTCACATAACTGCCTTGGCCCTTCAGATACCCGCAGGCGCGGTCAAGGTACTGCCAGCCGGGCTGAGCGAACTGCGTCGTGTGGGCTGTAACCCAGACGGCGGCCTGCACGTTGTAGTGGCCCGACCAGGGGGTGTTGGCGTACATCAAACCGGAATGGGGCGCCGCCAGGTTATCGTAGTAGGAGGTCACGGGACTCCAGGTCTCCGTCTTGGTGACCTTGCCGTCGATGTAATTGGTGTTGAGGATTTTGGCCCAGATCC
>JBEKAD010000450.1:0-5034 GCA_050018435.1 Terriglobia bacterium | reverse complement strand
CCCGGCTGGAAGCTGCATCCTCTTAAAGGCGACCTGAAAGGATTATGGAGCCTGACGGTCACGGGAAACTGGCGGTTGATTTTCCGCTACGACGAACGGACCAACACCGCCAGCGATATTGACCTGATTGACTACCACGAGGAGGCCCAAATGCCCATGAAGAACCCGCCCCATCCGGGCGACCTGATTAAAACCGAAGTCATCGAAGCCCTCGGCCTCAGCCTGTCGAAGGCGGCGGAGATTTTGCAAGTGCGCCGCGCCACGCTCTCCGATCTTCTGCACGGCAAGGCCGCGCTGACGCCGGAGATGGCCCTGCGCATCGAAAAGGCGTTCGGCCCGGACATGGATCACCTTCTCCGTATGCAGCTTGCCTATGACGTGGCGAAAACGCGAGAGCACGCGCGGGGCCTCTCGATCAAGCGATATGCCCCGGCCTGAACCGGCGCATCGGCTGTGCGCGAAGGCCGGATTTCATGTGCGCCGTCCGCAATCGTAATGGCAGCATCCAAGTCCGCCCGGATGTAAATATGTGCGGGCAGGAGCAATCGAAATGCTAAAATGGTGTTCAGAAGCAAGGCTTGCGAAGCAGAGGTAAAATATATGGGCACAACAATCAAAGCACGTTACTCAGGTGGCGTCCTGGAGCCACTCGAAAAGCTTGAGCTGACCGAGGGCCAGGAGGTTACGGTGACGATTTTTAGTGTGCCTTTGAGGAGGGACGCGGACTTCCTCACTCGCACGGCTGGCGGTTGGGCAGGATTGATTGATGCAGAAAGACTAAAGCATGAGGTTAATGAAAGCCGCTTGGTAACGACGCGCCCGGAACCCCGCCTATGACGCTGGCTTCCTTCCTGGTTGACACCGATTGGGTTATTGACCACTTCAACGGAGTCGAGGCTGTAACCCGGCGCCTGCAAGCACTCCGAGCCCAGGGACTGGCTTTGAGTATTATTTCCGTCGCTGAATTGTGGGAGGGTGTGCACTTTTCAAAGGAGCCTGCCCGGAGTCAAGCGATGCTCACCCAATTTCTTTCCGGCGTCGTCATCCTGGGCATCGACGAGGAAATATGCCGGCGCTTTGGGCAGCTCCGCGGCTCCTTGCGCCGCGCCGGAAAACTTGTCGGCGATTTTGATCTGCTGGTTGCCGCTTCCGCCTTGCGCCATGACCTTACGCTGCTGACGAACAATCGCAGGCACTTTGAGAGGATCGAAGGTCTTCGAATAGAAAGTACACTTCCATAAACAATCTTAGCCATCAGACCTGTGTGCTGGGCTGGCGCAGGAGAAAAGGTAACGCAAGGCCCTTCGCCGTAGGGGGACGGCTTGCCGTCCCCTCGGTGTACATTGCCGCCGAACCAGGAAGCGTAGGGGCACCCCTCGTGGGCGCCCTCTGCGCCAGCCCACGGGTGTTATGTCAGAATCTGTGCTAAGCTTCGCGCATGGCCATGATTGTCATCCTCGAAGGCACTCGGAATGCTGTGAGAAGGAGGTGACCACAGCCTATGCAAATCACTTTAGAACTGCCCGACGAAATTGCCGGAGAGCTTAACGACTTGCCCCGCGCCCTCCTGGAGAGCTTCGCGCTGGAAGGCTATCGCTCCGGCAAACTCACCGAGGAGCAAGTCCGGAGAATCCTAGGTTACGGAACGAGAATGCAGGTCGACGGGTTCCTCAAGGAGCACGGCGTGTACCTGAACTCCACGCTCGACGACCTGGATCGCGACACCGAAACGAGCCGCGAGTTCAGCCGCCGATGATTGTTATCGCGGACACTTCCCCCCTGAATTATCTCATCCTCATTGGCGAAGCGGAGGTGCTGTGGCGGCTTTACGGCCGAGTCGTCATCCCTGAGGCGGTTTTGCGGGAGTTACAGAATCCTCAAGCGCCTCCAGCAGTGGCAGAGTGGATAGCCCAGCCTCCAGCATGGCTTGAAGTTAAGGGAGGTACGGTCCCATCAGATCCTGGTCTGCGATTCCTGGGGGAAGGCGAGCGGGAAGCGATCACTTTGGCCATGCAACACCGGCAAGACGCGTTGTTGCTGATGGACGAAGGCTATGGCCGCCGGGAAGCCAGCCGGCGTAATCTCCGCATCACCGGCACGCTGGGAGTCTTGAACGACGCAGCCTCGCGGGGCTGGGTCGATCTTCCCTCCGCCTTCCAGCGCCTCCGACATACCACGTTCCGCGCTTCACCAAGCCTATTGCAAAGCTTCCTCGATCGAGACGCTGAGAGAAAAAGCGGACGCAAAGACCAAGCGTAGCAGGGACCTGTTTTGTAGGTCCGCGGCGCTTGGGCACGGTCGATGAGAAGAGCCGCAGACCATGAGAAAACAGGTCTGCGCCAGCCCGGCAGTTCATGGTAGGCTTGGGTGTGGCTGCCGATGAATATTCGCTTTTATCTCGCGCCGACCACCGGATAGCCGCACATCCTTGAGCAGGGCGTTGACTAAAAAGAAGTTCAGGATGTACTCGAAACAGGGGGCGAAGACCGGCCGGGACGCGACGGTTCGAGAATCGCTGTCGGGCAGACAAGGGCGGGACGGTATCTGCGTGTCATCTATGTTCCCGACCCGGAGCCAGAAAGCGTGTTCGTAGTTACGGCCTACGAACTGAAAGGCAAACCTTTGCTTGCTTACCGGAGACGCAGGCGCCCGAGGCAGATATGACCCAAAGTAGATTTCCCCCGGGATGGGACGAAGACCGAGTTCGGCGCGTCCTCGCGCACTATGAGCAGCAGACGCCGGAAGAAGCGGTGGCCGAGGATGAAGCGGCATTCCTGGAACAGGACGACACCGTAATGAAGGTCCCCCATGATCTTGTCCCTGCCGTCCGCGAACTTATTGCCAAGCATCAAGAATAGTTTGGAGCGAGCGACCTCGAAGGCGCGGATGACCCCGATGTCCGCAAGGCCTTGCGCCGTAGGGGGACGGCTTGGCGACCCCTCCGTGTACATTACATTGCCGCCGAACCGAACAGGAAGGGATTCAGTTTGAGCTGCGCGCCGCCGGAGTATCGTAAGCGCTCCGGTCACCGAGGAAATAACAACCGGTCTTCGGAGTCCTGCCGTAGCGGCACTCCCCGCCTGCTTTAAGTGTTCCCTCTGACCTGTCCTTCGACCCGCGGCCTCGTCTTTGATCCGGGGAGAAAAGCCTTTGGGGATTGCGTTGGAAAGCCAAGAGCCGCAGACTCATCCCGCCCGGAGGGCGATAAGCCTGCGCGGCTGACGCGGATTGACTTCCGAGGGGGGCACGCCTATCCTGACAAGGTGAAGGTTCGCGAGATCGTTCAGATGCTTGAAGACGATGGCTGGCTTCTGGTTAGGACCCGGGGAAGTCACCACCAGTACAAGCATCCCACGAAGCCCGGGCTGGTCACTATACCCGGCAATCGCAACGACGAACTTGCGCCGGGGACTTTGAACAGCATCCTGAAACAGGCAGGGTTGAAGCCATGAAAAAATACCTCGTGGTCATCGAAGAGACCCCTACGGGATATTCCGCGTATTCTCCCGACCTGGGAGGTTGCGTTTCGACCGGGCAAACGCGCGAAGAAGTCGAAAAGAACATGCAGGAGGCGATCGAGTTTCACTTAGAGGGCCTGCGCCTCGAAGGGCTCCGCGTGCCTCAACCCCACTCGTATTCCACTTACGTGGAAGTCCCCGCGTAAATATGCCATCGTAGCGCGGGATTTCTCCCGAAATGGCCGTGCGGCTGTCTAAGGTTTTCGGAGGCAGTGCCGAAAGCTGGCTTACCCAGCAGGCGCACTACGACCTTGCACAGGTTCACGCCGACCGCATCAAGCTCAAGCGGCTGGAATTGACCGTGAGTTTGTCATCGAAGGAAAAACTGACGGATCGGCCCCAACGCGGTCTCCGAGATGTGCGCAGCCTTTTGAGTTAGCGTTATGTATTCCGTCCCTGCCAAACCGCGAGAATGTCGTAACGGTCAAGGACTCGAATCTGGTCTTTTGTAAGCCTCCCCCTCAGATCGCCCTCCCCGGTCACCACCGCGCCACCCGTCTGGGCGGCAAGCTCCAAAATTGAGTCATCAGTGGGGCCAAATTCAGCCAGATCTTCGGGGTGCATCTTCACGAGCTTAATCAAGTGTTCGTCCAGCATTAAACGGGTTAACTCCTTCTGTGCAAACCGCCAAAAGGCGGAGAGTTTTGGTCCATGCCAGTGGGCTCTCGCCTTCACCAAACCATGAATTTCTGCAATGACATGCGGCGAGGTGTGAATTGGCTTGGCCTTTTCCAGGTACCAATAGAGTGCCCGCATCGTGTCGTTCTCCGCGGGGGTATCGGAGATGCACCCAGGGAATCGGATCTTGGTCTCGACACAGAACCGCCACAATAGGAAATCAAACAGCACGTTGGAGTCGATCACGGGATTTATGGGTAACTTAATTAATGCAGACGGCATTCGTTAGCGACTCGATAGCGCCGATGCCTCATCATAGTAAGGAGCCCAGGGAATGTCATACTCCTCGGCCAAGGCGCTCCTCAGTTGGCTGAGTTCCAAGGAGAGGGTTTCGTTACTTGCCTTTAGTTTATACCCGGCTTGGTCTGCGTTCTCGAATTGCGTCCCAACGCGAAACCGCATCAACTCATCCCTGAATCTCGACCAAAAGGGGTAAAAGCCCGCATGGTCCGGCACGCCGCCCTTATTAACCACCGCTTCGGCAACTACCTCATGAGGCTTGACTGCAGGGTGTACGAGGCGGCTGGTTTCGCCGGGTGTTTCGGCTTCCACCGTTTGGAAGCATTCGGAAACCTTCCGCTGAAAATCAGGATTGGCGGCTAAACTCTCGAAGGCCGCTCGGCAGGCATCACGCAACTCTTCTCGTTGCGCATCACGACGGTCGATTTCCTCCTTGGCCTTCGGGTTGGAACCCATAAAATCTTCGAAATTAGGCCGGTCCTTATAGCCGACCAGGATTGGAACGGGACGGACGAATTCCAAGTCCCGGCTGTCCCGGCGAAATGTCCAGTTCCCTTTTGCCAAGAATGCCGCCTCAATCCTCAGCCCTTCGAGGAGC
>JBEKAD010000449.1:0-5037 GCA_050018435.1 Terriglobia bacterium | reverse complement strand
CAAAAGCGGGGCGCATTATCAAGATTTTCTCGCCCTGGTGGAGGAGAGCTTGAATTTCGTGGCCCTGCGCATTCTGGCTTACGGCTTGATGCCGAATCACTGGCACATGGTGCTTTATCCCCGCGCCGACGGCGATCTGTCGAAGTTCATGCAAAGAATCACCCTGACCCACACGCAGCGGTATCACGCCCAAACCCGGACGGCGGGATACGGCCCCATCTATCAAGGCCGTTATAATGCAGTCGCTCATGTTGCTTTGTGACACCCCGAAGCACGAAAGTAGGCGCCCCGGCCCGAGAAATGCACTTGCTGAAAATAAAGGACTTAGCGCCTATTTTCGGGGCAGACTTGGTGTGTAAGCCTACGGCTTTTCCATCCCTGATTGGAAGTTTGCAGGGCCGTTCGGAGGCCTGTCCTGAACCCTACCGCCTCGATCACTGAATCAGGTACTCGGCGAGCTTACCATCGGGCGTGTAGAAGGTAGTCAGCCCCAGTGATTTCCCCGAAGCAAACTTGATGTTGAAGGTGCGGACCGACAGCCCGCCCCGCAGGCCGAAAAACGCCTGTTCGAAGCTCGCCGGCGTCCCGAGCGGTTTCAGGCTGGAAGCTGCGTCCGCCAGCACTTGGGTTGTGAAGTAGGCGTCGGCATCGGGGCTCAGAATCGAGCGGTCGATCTTTCCCTCTTGCAGGCCGCTGAACACTCCCCGCGCCTGGTCGTGCTGCGCCGCGGCCTGCGGGTCCTGTTTTGCGGCGAGCAGAAGGGGTCCGATCTGGTTGGCCACCGAGGCGGCGACCCGCGACCCGTCCAGGTTGGTCAAAGCGGCCACGGCAGCCCCCTGGCCGAGCCAGACCGCGTTATGGCTGACGAAGCCCGACACGGCGCCGCCATGCGAGAGCTTGGGGTAGCCCGCCGCGTTGCTCAAGCTCACGCCCAGTGCGTAGCTCTCGGGCGCACCGTTCTTCAGCCGCACGGGAGTAATCATCGCGTCGAGCGAGGCGGGCCTCAGCAGCTTCCCTTCGAGCAAGGATTGGTCCCACACGGCCAGGTCGCGCGCCGTCATCGCCAGTTCGCCGGCGGCAAAAAGCCAGCCGCGAGCCTCTGTCCGGGCCGGGCGGGCCGGCCCAAGGCCAAAGCGCGTGTAGCCGGCGGCATCGGTAGCGCCCAGGGGTTGCTCATCCAAGTCGATGACGCTCTTCATGCCCAGCGGACCGAAGATGCGCTGCTGGAGGAAGGCAAAGAACGGCGCGCCCGTAACCGTTTCCAGGATGCGTCCGGCCACCACGTAGTTCGTGTTGCTGTATTGCCATTTGGCGCCGGGGTCGAAGTCCAGCGGCTTGCGAGCCCAGCCCGTCAGAATGTCCTCCGCCGTCACCGGCTGGAGCATGAAAGGGGCGACGTAGTCGAGCGGATAATAGTCCTGGTAGCCCGACGTGTGGCTGAGCAGTTCGTGAATGGTGATCTCCTGGGCGCGCGTGAGCGAAGGGAGGAAGCGCGATACCGGATCGTTCATCGAGAGCTTTCCCTCTTGCGCCAGCAGCAGGATGGCGCAAGCCATGAACTGCTTGCTTACCGAGCCGATCGCGTAGCGCATCTCAGGCGTCGCCGCCGTCAGGGGTTCCAGGCGCCCTTTACCATAGGCTTTCACGTAGGCGACACTTCCGTCCTTTACCACGGCGATGGAGAGGCTGGGCGTCCCGCTGTCGGCGAGGGCTTTGGCGGCGATAGCGTCGATCTGACCGATCATGGAAGGCGGCAACTGGGCCCGGAGGTGGGCCGAGATCAGCAGGGCTACGGTCAGGAAGAGGATGCAGAACCAGTGGCGCATACGGTCTCCTTTCAAACGCACACGATGATACCACGTGCAGGGATTCAGGGCAGCGGGTAGCGCATCGCGGCGGAGCCGCAACCAAACGATCAGGCCGTTCTTATTCTCGTAATACCGCAAATAGAACGAAACTCTTGCCAAAAAAAACAAGATTTTACGGTATTGCAATGCAGCGCGGCGGAGCCGCAAGAGAAAACCGAAAGGCCAAGGACAAAGGGCAAAAGTGAAAGGCCGCACCTCCAAAACTTTTTGCGAATGTGGCAGGCGAGGAGGGCGTTGATTTGAATTTGTTTCCCTCGCCCCCTTGGGGGAGAGGCAGTTGTCGCGGATGCTCATACCTGACTGAGATTGTCTCCCTCGCCCCCTTGGGGGAGAGGGTGGCCCGCAACCGGCGTTTTTACCAGTCCGTCAGCCGACGGAGGCGGGTGAGGGGGTCTAAACCGTAGCGCCTAATCAAAACTTGACCCAGTGCATCCAAGTTAGTGCTGACCCCCTCACCCCCACGACCAGCACAACGTGGGGCCCCCACCGCCTTGCGGTCCCCCCTCTCCCCCAAGGGGGCGAGGGAAGAAGAATTCTTAGTTTTGTTGCTGTATCCATAATGCCAGCAGGTAGCACCGCGCGGCGGAGCCGGGCGAGGCTACCGGCCTCGGCATCATCTGAAACCGCGTTAGCGGCGACATGCTGTGGCCCACGGCGCAAGCCCTGGGATCCCACGGCGCAGAGCAGATCGGGAGCGACGGTAGTGGCGACATCAGAATTCGGCTCGGTCCGTGGTGATGATGTCGCCCCTTGCGGGGCTCATAACTCCTTCCTGTCGCGTACGTTCCCACGGCCGGCGAAGCTGTGAAAAATTTGACAGCGGGCGATTTCACCTGGTGTAACCCATTGAAAATTCGCGTAGGGGCACGCCATGGCGTGCCCCTACAAGGATTTTTTCACAGCTTCTGGCGCCATGGGCTAAATAATGACGCCCGCTATGCGGGCTAGGACGAAAGACTTTTTCCCTTTGCCCTTTGCCTTTTGATTCTCTCTCGCGGCCCTGCTGCGCGGCACACCCGGCTTTGACTTTTGCGTTTTGCGCTTTGCCTTTTGCCTTTCTTTTGCGGCCCCGCCACGCCGCGCACCCGGCATTGACTTTTGCGTTTTGAGTTTCTTTTGCATCTTTACCGTGCTGTGCTACGGGCTTTCAGCATTCCCTTACGGAGCTCGATAAATCGTCTTGCCCTTGATGATGGTGCTGCTAGAGGCCGCAGCCGACCCGAGGAGGGCACCGAGCATGCCCAAAACCATGGTGGCCGCATGGGGATCATCATTCGGTTTTGGCGTCGACGCATCGATCCCCGCACCAATGCCCACCCCGACTGCGCCTCCAATCGCCGCGCCCAGCGCCATCGAAGCCTCCTGTGAGAAGCGACGAACCTCCTTCACCCTTGCCCGCGGGACTTGGCGCAGAATCCACCTTCGGCCGGGAAAATGTGGCTCATCTGAGTTAAGCGACAGCTTCTCGTCGGTCACGTTGACCAGCTTGCCGTGGTAGTTCTTCCCCGCTGTAGTACGAACCCAGATACCCGAGCTTGGGGCCAATGCTTCCACGTTCTTCCAGTCGCTGATGTTCGCCTGGGCCCAGCCTGACTGCCACATGACCGCCAGCACGAGCGCCAGCGAACCGCCGTACTGCCAGAAAGCTATTCTCAAAAACCGCCTTCGCGAGGGTCCGAAACCAAACATATAAGCGCCCATTGATCGCTCCTTTCTCGAGCATCCCGAAATCAGCAAATCCTACAGGGCAATTCGGATGGCCTAATAACCCCCCCTATCTCCAACCGCCGGCGTGGTGAAGGTCCCCAGGATCAGGATTAGCGTGTTCACCGTCACGAAAGAGCGTCTCGCAGACTCATTGCAACTTCACTCCTCATCCCTCCGGCTCAATCGAGGAAGGCGCAATCAAGTTGCCAACCGATCAAAGCTCAGGATTCATAGGAAAAACCACGGATTGGTGCTACCCCAGGAGCCCTGCATTCCGCCGGGCTGTCACCAAAGGCTGGCGACAGTGTCATCACAAAATGGCGGCAGGGCATTCGGCCGGCGGCTTCTCTTGTCCGCGCCTCAAGCAAGCGTCGGTCTCCGTCTTTGACGGTCGGCGCGTCTTCCTCTGCTTCGCGCTTTCGAATGTAAGGGCAAACTCACATCGGTCAATCGTTGACGTGCCAGGGCGAATGTTTGGGAAGGTCACCTTCGGAAAAGTCAGGAAGCAAGCGTAGCGCGGACCTGTTCGGTAGGTCCGCGGCTCTTCCTTGCCCATCGGGAACGAGCCGCGGACCTACAAAACAGGTCCGCGCTACACCGGCTGAATTCAAAGGACTTACGCGTCGAGTGGTTATGGGAAAGGCCCACGGCTAATCAGAGTACGATTGACCGTGCCGACCCACTCGGGTGCGGCGCGCCGCCTTACGCCGTCGCGAGAATTTGAGAAACCGCGGCTGACAGGCGCTCCCACTTGGCGGTCTCGACTTCGAGTTGTTTGCGCCCGGAATCCGTCAGGCGGTAGTATTTGGCCTTTCGGTTGTTTTCTGACGCGCCCCACTCGGAATCAATCCAGCCCTGCTGTTCTAGCCGGTGAAGCGCCGGGTATAACGACCCTTGTTGTACCTGGAGCGAGTCCTGCGAGACCCGCTGAATGCGCTGTGAAATCCCCCAGCCGTGCATCGGCTCGAGGGCCAGCGTTTTCAGGATGAGCAAATCCAAAGTGCCTTGGAGTAGGTCGATTGGCTTTCCCATAATCCTCCCCTTTAAGAATCGGGTGATCGGGTGATCGACTGATCGGGCGATTGAGCGATTTAGTGACTGACTCATCAAACCATCGGACGATCGGTTCATTTCTTCACGGATGCATCGATTTGAACTTACATCCCTCGCCCCTTGGGGGAGAGGACCGCAACCGGCGCTTTCGCCAGGCGGGGCAGGCCGGGTGTGTGGGTCAAAACCGTAGCGCCTAATTCAAGCTTGACCCAGTGCATTCATGTTGGTGCTGACCCCCTCACCCCCACGACCCGCAAAACGTGGGGCCCCCTCCGCCTTGCGGTCCTCCCTCTCCCCCAACTGATCGTGTCCCACATCTTTTGCTGGACACCGGGGGTGCGCGCATTCAGCCCCAAAGGGGCGGCCTAGCAAAGCCCAGGCCAGCGGCCTGGGTTAGGAAGGTCACCCC
>JBEKAD010000448.1:0-5046 GCA_050018435.1 Terriglobia bacterium | reverse complement strand
TCCATGGCGTAGGTCCCACGTCCCTGGGTCATGGAGGTGAGGTCGGACGCGTAGCTGAGCATTTCCGCCAGGGGCACCTGGGCTTTCACCATGGTTGAGCCACCTTTGGGTTCCATGCCCTGAATGCGGCCGCGGCGGCCATTCAGGTTTCCCATAATATCTCCGGAATAGTTTTCCGGAACAGTAATCTCGACGTTCATAATGGGCTCCAGCAGGCAGGGCTTAGCCTGTTCCATGCACTTCTTGAAGCCCTTGGAGCCTGCCAGCTTGAAGGCGATTTCCGAGGAGTCGACGTCGTGGTAGGAGCCGTCGTAGAGGGTCACGCGGAAATCCACCACCGGGTAGCCTGCCAGATACCCTTTGGCGGCGGCCTCGATGATGCCTTTCTCGACCGCCGGGATGAAGTTGCGGGGAATGGCGCCGCCGAAGATGTCGTTCACGAACTCGAAGCCCGCGCCCCGCACCAGAGGCTCCACCTTGATCCAGCAGTCCCCGTACTGGCCGTGGCCGCCGGTTTGTTTCTTGTGCTTGCCCTGCGCGTCGCCCTTGGCGCGAATGGTCTCGCGATAGGGAATCTTCGGCGCCTTCAACGTGACTTCAATGTTGAACCGCCGCTTGAGCTTCGAGACCGAGACTTCCACGTGCTGCTGGCCCGCGCCGGAGAGCAGGAACTCCTTGGTTTGCGGATCGCGCGAGAAGCGCAACAGCAGGTCTTCCTCCAACATGCGGTGGATGGCGGTCGAGAGTTTGTCTTCGTCGCCGCGCGACTTGGGCTCAATGGCGAAAGATATCGCCGGCTCGGCGAGTTTCAGTTTGGGGTAAACGATGGGCGCGGACTTGTCGCCCAGGGTGTCGCCGGTCAGCGTATCTTTCAGCTTGGCCACCGCGCCGATGTCGCCCGCGTGGAGTTCCGCCACGGCGCTCTGGGTCTTCCCCTGCACCACGCTGATGTGGGAGAGACGCTCCGAAGAGCCGCGGTTGAAGTTGGTAAGGTTGGCTTCGTTCTTGACGACGCCGGACATCACTTTGAAGTAGCTGACGCGGCCGGCAAAGGGATCAGCGACCGTCTTGAACACATAGGCCGAGGCGGGTTGGGCGTCGGCGATCTTGCGCTTGACGGGCTGGCCGCCCTCGTGGTCCAGACCCTCAACTTCGCCTCGCTCCAGGGGCGACGGCAAGTAATCCACCAGGAAATTCAGCAAGGTCTCACTGCCGATATTGAGCGCTCCGGCGGTAACCGCCACTGGGTAGACCCGTTTTTCCCCAATCGCTTGTTTCAGGCCCGGCACCAGGTCCTCGACGGGGATCGTGCCCTTTTCAAAGAACTCCTCCAGCAACTTGTCGTTGCCTTCCGCCACCATTTCCACCAGGGCTTCGTGGGCCTTGTTGGCGGCGTCCTGAAGGTCGGCAGGAATCTCCGCTTCCTTGCCTTTGCCCGAGCCGTCCGGCTCGTAAAGGTAAGCCTTCATGCGGACCAGATCGACGAGGCCACGAAAACTCCTTTCCTCGCCCATGGGCAGTTGTACGGGAATCACGGTGCGTCCGTAAGCGCCGCGCAGGGCTTCGAGCGTGCGCTCAAAGCTGGCGCGGTCGCGATCCAACTGGTTGATCACCAGGGCGCGCGCCAGACCGTACTTTTCGCAGAAGCCCCAAACCTTTTCCGTCTGCACTTCGATGCCGGCGACGGCATGAATCAGCAGCAGGGCGGAATCCGCCGCCACGAGCGCCGCCTCCGTTTCGTGCATGAAAATGTTGTAGCCCGGCGTATCCACGAAATTGATCTTCGTCTTTCCCCACTCCGCGTATGCAAGCGAGGCGCTGATGGAAAACTTGCGTTGAATTTCTTCTTCGTCGTAGTCCGTGACGGACGTGCCTTCGTCCACCTTGCCCAGGCGATTCACCATGCCTGCCGTAAAGAGGAGAGCCGAAACAAGCTGCGTCTTTCCCGTATCACCATGGCCTACCAGTGCAACATTGCGAATGTTTTCGCCGTCGTAGATTTTCACCAGGAACTCCTTATAAGTATGGGGCTAACCGTAGATGTGTGCGGTAGCGCTCGAAGCAAACCTTCATCCTAGCATAGGGTTCAAGGGGCTTCAACGCGCGTTTACAGGCGTTACTACTCACGGCGCATCTTGGGTGGCGCCTTTTCCCAGGAAGTTGCATTTCTCAGGTTGAATGCCCATTGCGCGGGACCTTGGCGATTTGACTCTCGCGACTTGCGCTTTGATTTGCCCTTTCTAATATAAGAATTGCCTCATCTCCCGTGAGGAACTCCTGGCGTCGCGAGAAAAACTGGAAGGGGCCGGGCGGACACCTTATGTGCCGCGGCACATGAGTCGATAGAACTTAACGGAGGTGAAATGGGGGCACGTGGGTCCCTCCGACCGAGGGCGAAGAACTCTGCTCAATCTGGGTGGCTTCTTAGCACCGTAGTCGTTGCATGATCCCTTCGCCAGGGGTGGAAGCGGCGGGCCGCGCCGCTCGATCCCTTCTGCCTCCTAACCTAAATCCTGAATCCTAAAACCTATTCTGCTCCCCCTCGCTTGGCCCAAGTGTGCAGAGGGTCGCAAAAGGCACCGCCCCGTTCACCGCTTTGCTGGATTCGGGCATTTTGTCGATAGCCGGGGAAGGAATCTCTCTCCCCCCGGTGCGAGTTCTTGTCTCTTCGATGTACCCACCCTTAAGGTACCCGCTCGGCGCCAGCCGGCCAAGAAGATGCGGTCGGTGAGACGAGCCTTTGTAGCGCGGACCTGCGGTTCAAGGTGCGCGGCTTTTAAGCTTTGCACGCGGTTGGGGGTGCGCGCAAATTATCGCCATGTTGCGTCTGCGCCAGCCGTCGCGTTCCGCTTCCCGTCGATGTGCATCCGCGCATTTAAAGACGAAGAGCCGCGGACCTTGAACCGCAGGTCCGCGCTACTTGCTTGCTCAGCAATTGCCCCGGCCCCTGACACCCGCACCTGGTACCCACTGTTTCCCCCCCGTTTACCGTCTACTGTCTGCCGTCCACCGTCCTGCCTTATCGTGTAACTTATGCATTCTCGGCCCAAAAACCCGACAGATTCTTGTTGATCCTCGCGCAATGAGTGCATTTTCGTGTAAAAACCTGCTTTTTCGCCAGACATTTTGTCATCGTCGCCTGTGTTTTCATACACATCCCCGGAGGTTGTTCCATTTTTAACATTTCTTCGGGTCTCCGCCCCGTTTCGGACCTTGAATAGCACATTCTTGAGCCGCCACAATGGGGGGCGCTTCGCAAATCGACAATCGAAAATCGAAAATCGACAATCGGCCACAGGCTGGAATCTTCCATCCTCTGCATGAGCAGCATTTTGTTGTCCTTCGAAGCTAGGGCGCCGGGACTGGCAAAAGGCGCGCTGGATGCCGCCCCTCATTTCCTGACTCCTGACTCCAAGCTCCTAAATCCTAAATCCTGCCGATAGCACCCCACAGTAACACCCGGTTATTGTATCAACCTATATTATGAAAGTCAAGATAAAAATGCCAGTGTTAGAGGCTACAAAATGTCGCTGCCGGAAAGCGAGTTTAGCGCGGACCTGTTTTGTAGGTCCGCTACGCTGGCTTTATCTCGGCGCCCGTCGGCGCATCTCCTGTGCGGACCTGCAACGAACCCTCAACATTAAATTGACCTCGATGGGTCTGTTTGATTTGCTCGATCATTTGTTTTCTCTCCTTTTCTGCGCCCGTTTCTCGCGGGGCACGAAAAGGCGAGTGGGGCCTGCTCGCCAGTGCCAAGGGCTGGTTACTGAATTTTGAATCTGTAATTTGCCCTCTTTCTAGCCACTCGTCACTTGTCACTCGCCACTGCTCTATTGTTTCTTGGGGGAACAGCAAACCCGGAGAGTGGCCGTCAACGGACGGACAAAGCAGAAGCCCGGCGTGCCGCCAGCGCGCAGGCCGCTTTCCCATCTCGCCGTGCCCGCGAGAAAGCGGTGCCAAAAAAGGACATTGGAATGAGGAAAACTAAAGCCAGTAGAAGCAAGGCGAGCCGTTGTGTCGTTTTTGATTGGATTACTCCGTATTCCTGCCATACACTAAAATCAGGTCACTGGAATGGCCCGAGAAATCGGCGGTTTATGTCGACAGTCTTTGATTGCATAACCAGGACGGAAACTTGCTATAAGAGAAGCACAGACAGCATTTTTGCGCATTGGAACAGGTCTGCGCGGCCCAGTAGCGATGCAGCTCGAGCATTGATTGAAGACTGGTTTGCTCGGATTCCAATCACTGAGCAGCGGGAGCTTCGTTCCCGATTCCGTTGTGGCTTTGATGCCGGACTGGCTGCTGCCTTTCAGGAGTTATGCTTGCATGAATTGTTCCTCCGCGCGGGCTGCAAGCCAACTCTGCATGCGACCCTAGCTGGGACCGCCAAGCAGCCAGATTTTCTGGTACAAGAAGCTGACGGGTCGGAGTTACTCTTGGAGGCTAAGAGTTCGACAGACATTTCAAGCGGTCCTGAGAACAACCCTTGGCGCAATCGGATATTGGATTTTCTAAGGGGATTCAAGTGCGACGGTTTTTCGCTTGGCGTTGGTGAGGTGACTGCCGGAAGCAGTGATTTATCTCAACGATTGCTTAGGAAACATATCAGGGAGGGGCTGAGTACACCTGTTGACGGCAATCCTGAGCGTATCTTGATCCCGCCCTTGGAAACGGATGATGGGTGGAAGATCAGACTCACTGCCTTTTCAGATGCTTCGTTTACAAACAAGAGCAGGTGTGTGCTATATGAGGCTTGGAGCCGCACGTGGAACGGTCCAACATGTGCGCTACTCAATTCCCTCAAGAAAAAAGGTGGTCGGTACGGCGATGGAGTGTCGATGCCCTTCGTGATTGCGGTCAATTCATTTGATCCAATGCTTGTAGACCGAGATTATGAGGAACCGCTGCTGGGAGAGCGGGGCTTTTGGGGAAGTTCCTCTGCGCCCCAGTATCGCCGAGTAAGTGCGGTACTGTTTACAAAAAATCTGTGGCCAGAGACATTGTTAGCGGGTCAGGTTGAGTCGCGCCTATATTTGAATCCCT
>JBEKAD010000447.1:0-8881 GCA_050018435.1 Terriglobia bacterium | reverse complement strand
TCGAGCATCTCCACACGCGCCTGGGGGGTGAAGCGGCGAAGGTGGCGCGCGAAGGCGCGGCGGATCAGGTTGCTGGAACGGAACACTCCGCCGGTTGTGACCACGGGCGTCGAGCGGCGCGTCCAGCCAGCCCGTTTCAGCAGGGCGACGGCCAAGTCGGCGAGGTCGCGGGCCGCGTTGTCGCACAGATGGCGCGCCACCAGGTCGCCATCGCGGGCCGCCTCCATCACCAGCGGAAAGAGCGCAGCCACCTGCTGCTGTTCGAGTTGTTTGGAAACGATCTCGGCGATATCCCCAAGGTCCAGATGCTGGCAGATCCGGTCCAAAAGGACAGTGTGCGGGCCGCGGCCATCGAATGCTTCCAGCGCCGCGGCCACGGCCTTGCGGCCCAGGTCGTAGCCGGAACCGTGATCGTCAAAGGGAACTCCCCAGCCGCCGGCGCGCAGCAGCCTCCCCTGATGATCGCGCGCGAAGGCGATGGAACCCGTGCCGGCGATCACGATGATACCCGGAGCGTCGCGCACCGCCGCGGCGAGCGCGATGGCGGCGTCCGAAGTGAGCAGATGGTGCCGCGCGGGAATGTGCCGGCGCATCCAGGCGAGGAGCGGACGGTGCACGGACCGCCGGTCGACTCCCGCGATGCCTGCGCAGACGGCGCGCACCACCGGCGGGCGCGACGCGCGCGCGGCGGCTGGCGGGAATCCTGCTTCCCGCAAGCAGGTGCGGAAGGCTTTCAGGATTTCGCGTTGGGCAGCGCGAAACCCCACTTTGAGAGGGTTGGAGGGCCCGGACTCGGCGCGCGCCAGGAGCTTGCCTTCACCGTCTGCGAGCCACGCCGCGGTTCGCGTCCCGCCACCGTCGATCCCCAGAAAGCAACCCATCGAGCTCCACACTATTCCTGCACAGAGACGACCTGCAAAACTTCGTCCATGGTGGTCCAACCGTTCTGGAGCAGCCAAACGGTGTAATCCTTCAGGGTTTTCATACCGTTCTTAATGGCCAGTTCGGAGATTGCCTCGGAGCTCCCGCCGCTGGCCACCAGGCGGCGCAGCCCAGCGTTCATGCGCAGGACTTCGTACACACCCACGCGCCCGCGATAACCCGTTCCCGAGCACTTGTCGCAGCCCTTGTTGCGGTAGAAGGTGAGGGGTTTGCTCGGGTCGAGGCCCATATATTTGAGCGAGATATCATCCGGTGTGTAGCTTTCCTTGCAGGCCTGACAGAGGCGGCGCGTGAGGCGCTGGGCGATGATGCCGATGGTCGAGCTCGACATCAGGAAGGGCTCAACGCCCATTTCACCCAGGCGGGTGAAGGCGCCGGCGGCATCGTTGGTGTGGAGGGTGGTGAACACCAAGTGGCCGGTCAGAGCAGCCTCGACGGCGATGTGGGCGGTTTCTTTGTCACGGGTCTCGCCCACCAGGATGATGTCGGGGTCCTGGCGCAGGAAGGCGCGCAGAATGCGGGCGAAGTCCAAGCCGATTTCCTTGTGCGCCTGCACCTGGTTGATGCGCGGCAGATCGTACTCGATGGGGTCTTCGGCGGTGGAGATGTTCACATCGGGATCGTTGAGCTCGGCCAGCGCGCTGTAGAGTGACGTGGTTTTGCCGGAGCCCGTGGGGCCGGTCACGTAGATGATTCCGTAAGGCTGCGAGATCATCTCGCGCACCAGCTCCAGCACTTCCTGATGGAGAATGAGCTTGTCGAGACCCAACAGGGTGTTGGATTTGTCGAAGATGCGCATGCAGATCTTTTCGCCCCACTTGGAAGGAATGGTGGAGACGCGAAAGTCAATGGGGCGCTCTTCCAGTCGCACGCTAATGCGGCCGTCCTGGGGCAGCCGCTTTTCCGCGATGTCGAGCTTGGAGATAATCTTAAAGCGCGAGATCAAGCCCATCTGAACCTTCTTGGGCAGCACCTGCACCACTTGCAGCGCTCCGTCAATGCGGAAGCGCACAGCGAGGTCTTTTTCCTGCGGCTCGACGTGAATATCGCTGGCGCCCTTCTTGATGGCCAGCGCCAGAATGCTATTGGCCATGCGGATGATGGGGGCGTCCTCGGCCGAGCGGGAGAGATCCGTTACGCTCTCAGGTGACTTCGTGCCTTCATCTATTTCCAGGGATTTCAGCGCTTCAGATTGCAGCGACTCGAGGATGCTCTCCGTCGAGTCCGATTTGGGAGCCGGCGATTCATTCTCCACGACCTTCACGGCCGGCGTACTTTTGGCAGTCGCCGAGCCTTGCTCGCGCGCCTGCTTTTCCTCTTCCTTGCGCAGGAGATCAGCGTAGGTGGACGTAATGAAGCGCTTGAAATCGTCTTCGGACGTCACCACGGGTTCGATAATCACGCCTTTGATCACGCGGCGTACGTCATCCAGCGCCACGAGGTTGTTAGGGTTCACCATCGCCAGCGTCAGGCGGTTGTTCGAAAAGGCCACGGGAAGCACCCGGTGCTGCTGCATCATCTGCTGCGGCAGGAGTTTTATCACCCGAGGGTCGAATTGCAGTTTGGCAAGGTTGATGTACTCGATTCCGGTTTGCTGGTTGGCTTCGTCCAGGCGTTCGGCGAGCACGCGGCTCATGGCGAGGCCGACTTTGGAACTGGTCAGCAGCACTTCGTCGAAAGCCGATTGCTCCAGCACCGAGCAGGAAGTCGGCTCCACCGCCACTACGCTCGCCACGCGCGGTTTCCCCGTGAGCAACGCCATTTCGCCGAAGCACGTGCCGGCTTTCAGCTCGCTCAGCAGGAAGTCGATTCCGGTATTGGGGTCCTTTTTGCGGACTTCCACCGCGCCGGAAGTGATGAAGAACATGGCATCACCGGGCCCGCCTTCTTTCACAATGGTTTGCTGCGGGGCAAACTCACGAGGACGTAATCGGCTTTCAATGAGCAGGCACTCTTCGTAGGGAAGACCGCTGAACAGGCGAATCTTCTGCAAGTAGTGGTTTCTGTCCGGCGCCTGCTCTTCCGCGGCGGTCCCGGCCGTTCCTGCGGCGGGCGTGGCCGTTGAAGACGCAGTCGCCTTGGGCCGGGGGGCCGCGCCGCCAGAACCCGGCCGCACGGTGTCAATCGCCACAGTCCTTTGGCATTGCTGGCATTTCACGCTGTACGCCGGGTCGGTCAGCCGCGCATTGTCGAGTTTTACGGGTGTACCACAACGCTTGCAGAAGACAACCATACCGCACTCTCCTGGCGACATTCAGCCGTTGGTTGTTCCGCCCTCCATCGGCAGAGGGGAGACTGTTTCCTTTGACGTCAACAAGCAACCTACACAAAAAGTTTGGCTTTGAGCCATTATACGCGACCCGACAAGCCTGTCCAATCCTTGTTGGGAGGTCAGTTCGCTAAGGCGGCGCTTCTCCACGCTCAGCCGGACAGTCAGAACACCGCTGGAGCCAGGATTTTTCACCAAGCCGACCTGTTCTCACCGAGCAGTCGGAAGGGCAACGGCTCATCGGGTGATTTAGCGATTGGTGATTGAGCCATTGGGCCATTGGGTGATTGAGTGATCGGGTGATTTGGTGATTTGCGATTTTCGAAGTCAGCAAATTGACTCATCCTCTCATCCGACACTACCGATAACCGATGTGGGGTAGTGTGTCACGCAGGGGTTTGGCCGTCGGCCCTGCCCGCTGCGCTGCCGTCCTGAGCCTCGACAGCCTTTCGCCTGCCCATGATGGGCAAAAACTCGGGTTGAAAAGCAAGTATGAGGATGGTACGAGCGGGACGTCGTGCCTTGGGAAGGCACGACGCCCCGCGAGCAGGTGTACGCGGACCTGTTCTTTAGGTCCGCGGCCTGTCCCCTATGGGCAAGGAAAAGCCGCGGACCTGCAGAAGGGGAGCGCCGATGGCCAGACCCATTCGTGACACACTACCCCATATCGGCTATCGGCTGTGTCAGGTGAGAGGATGAATCAATTTGCTGACTTCGAAAATCCCAAATCGAAATTCGGAAATCAAAATTCGGAAATCGCCCTATAGCCCGATCACCCGAGCTCGCGAGCTCTCGATCTCCCGATCACCGGATGAGCCGATCACCCGATGGCCCGATCACCCGATCACCCGATCACAAGCTGCGGCTACTTTCCCACGCAAAAGGTTTTGAAGATGATATCAAGGACGTCGTCGGCGTAGGTGGCGCCAGTGATGAGGTCGAGGGGGCGCAGCGCGTCGTAGAGGTCCAGCAGGAGCATTTCGTGGGGCGTTTGCTGCTCGGCAGCTTGGCGGGCCTTGGCCAGACCCGCGAGTGAATTCTTAATAAGCTGCTGGTGGCGCAGGTTGGTAATGAATTCGCCTTCCGGCCCGATGTTGCGCGTCGGGGCCGCCAGAGCGAGAATCTTTGCTTTGAGTTGGTGAATTCCCTCCCCCGTCAGCGCCGACGTGCGGACGATCTCGGGCGGGGTCGCTCCGACATCCGAGTTCCCTTGCACGAACTCTTCGACATCCTCAGGTATTGTAGCGCCGCCCTTTAGAGCTTGCCCCTTCGCGTTGCTCAGGGCAAGCTCTGAGCCCAACGAAGGGGCGGCACGTGCCGGGCTAAAGCGTGCCGGGCTAAAGCCCGGCGCTACATCTGTAACTTGCGGTGGCAGGTCCGACTTGTTCAGGGCAACCAGCAGCGAGCCCAGAGGGCGCAACTTCTCGAGCAGCAGGGTATCATCCTCCGTCCACGGTTCCGAAGCATCCACCACCATGAGCCGCAAATCAGAATCGGCGATGGCGCTGAAGGTGCGCTCGACGCCGATCTTCTCAACTTCGTCCAGGGCTTCGCGGACGCCCGCCGTGTCCACAAAGCGCAAAGGGATGCCGCCGAGGTTGGCCGTCTCGGCCACCAGGTCGCGTGTGGTTCCGGGAATGGGGGTCACGATGGCCCGATCTTCATTGAGGAGGCGATTGAAGAGGCTCGACTTGCCGACGTTGGGCCGCCCTACAATGGCAAGCGTCAGCCCTTCGCGCACAATGCGGCCGTACTCATAGCCCTCCACAAGCTTTTCCAGATCAGCGCTGATTCGGTCGAGACGAGTGAGAATGTCCTGCCACTCGATCACCGCCACATCGTCCTCGGCGAAGTCGATGCCCGCTTCGAGGCGCGCGATCAGGTCGAGCAAGACCTGCTTGTGCGGTTTCAGACGCGTGGAGACGGAGCCTTCGAGTTGTTGCGCGGCGACGCGGGCCTGGTAGAGCGTCTGCGACTCGATCAAGTCGCGAACCGCTTCCGCCTGGGTCAGGTCAATGCGCCCGTTCAGGAAGGCGCGCATCGTGAACTCCCCCGGCTCTGCCGCGCGTGCGCCCTGAGTCAGGCAGCACTCCTCGAGATACCGCAGGATGATCGGGGCGCCGTGGCAGGAAATTTCCACCACGTCTTCCGCCGTGTAGGAATGTGGCGCGCGAAAGCAGGTCACCACCACCTGATCGAGCACCCGGCCCGATTCCACGGGCGCGAAGGCGCCGAGCGTCGCGCGTTGAGTTTCGAGCGGCAGCTTGGGCAGTTTGATCAGGTGGGTGGCGATCTCAATGGCGCGGGTACCCGAGAGCCGCACCACTCCCAAACCGCCGCGGCCCGCGGGAGTAGAAACTGCGACGATGGTGTCTTCGCTCAGCATAGGATCGGGTCATCGAGCCATCTAAGGACTGTCCGTGGTCAGTTGTCCGTCGTCAGTGGCTTCAATCTTTCGATCTCCGCGTATCACTTGCAACGGACTACGGACCACGGACAACGGACAGCTCTTCAATGACCCGATCACCCGATTACTTGGGGAAGATCACCACTTTGCGCTCGGGTCCCATCCCTTCACTCTGGGTCCGGACCTCGGGCCGGTCTCTCAAGGCCAAGTGGATGATGCGCCGCTCGCGTGGGCTCATGGGGTTTAGGGTAAAAGGGTCGCCCGTATCGATCACCCGTTCCGCCGCCACCTGCGCTATCAGGCGCAGCTCCTCCATCCGCGTTCGCCGCCAATCCTGGCAATCGAAGGCGATTCTCCGGAAATGATCCTCATCCAGCCGGATGGCCTTCAGCACCACGTATTCGATGGCATGCAGAAGTGTGGCATTCTTTTCCAGCAGCAGATCGGCGTCCGCCCCGGAAAAACCCACCACGTATTCCGGCGCCTCCGGGTCTTCCAGCTCGGCAACAGCCTTCTGAATGGAAAAAGTCAGCTCAAAAGGGCTGTGCTCAATGACCTCGTGGAGCAAGGATTCCATCGAGCTTAAGTATTTTTCGAAATCCGTAGCGCCGGGCGGAACCTGTCCCGGCTTCGCCGGGAGCCCGGCATCGGAGGTGCGTTCGGCAGATGGAGGATCGGTGTCCATGTTTCACCCCTTGGCCTCAGCGGGCTTGCGCGCCACAGGAAGAGGGGTTGGCGGCGGCATGCGGCGATTGATGAAGACCTGCTGGAGAATCTGCGCCACATTACTGGTCAGCCAGTAGAGGACCATGCCGCTGGCAAAACGGTAGAACATGAAAAAGAAAAGGAGCGGCATCAACATCATCATGCGCTGCTGGGCAGGATCGGCGGTAGCCATGGGCGTCATCCGCTGCAAGATAAATGAACTTATGGTCATCAGAATCACTAAAACCGGAATGGAAACACCCATAATATTGAGCCGGTCCGGCGCGGAGAGGTCCTTGACCCACCAGATCCATGGCGCGTGGCGAAGTTCGATGGCAAGGTCAAGCACACGCCAGATGCCGTAAAGAAACGGCATCTGTAAGAGCATGGGCAGGCAACTGCCCAGCGGATTGATGTGGTGCTCGCTGTAGACCTTCATGACTTCTTCGTTCATCTTCTGCTTGCGCGGATCGTTGAACTTGTAATTCTTGTACTTGTCCTGGATGCCCTTGATGATCGGCGCAACCTTCTGCATTTCCTGCGCGGAACGAAAACCTTTGAGCTTCAGCGGGAACATCGCCGTATTGATGATGAGGGTCAGCAGGACAATGGCCCAGCCATAATTGTGAACCCAGTGGTCGTAGATATATCGCAAGCCGATGAACAGAGGCTTGGCGACGATGCTGAACCAGCCAAAGTCCACCAGGGAATCCAGGGGAGGATTCACGAACTTGAGCACGTCCAAAGCCTTAGGGCCGACGAACAGGCGGAATTCCAGAGCCTTCGGCTGCGTTTCCGCTAGGGTGGCGGCAAGGGGCTTGGGCTTATCCTTCTCGGTCCAATCGGGCGGGGACCACTCCTGCCGCGCCAGCCGAAAGGAGACCTGATCGGGCGCATCGGGAAGGAAGATGCCGGCGAAGAATTTATCCTCGAGTCCCGCCAGTTGCAGCGGGCCGGGAACTGTGCGGTCCTCCTTCACTTTGGCCTGTGCCACGGTGGTGAAGTCGCCCATCGAACCATAAACCGCCAGGCGGGTAGCCTCGATCACCGCCGGCGCCAAGGAGTGGTCGCCGAATCCGCCTGGCCAAGTGACCTCGACCGGCAGGTTATTTTGGCCGTCGAAGACGCTCACCGCAACCTTGGCCACGTAATCCGCGCCGAAGGAAAATTGCTTCTTCACCTGAACCTTGCCGTCGCTGTAAGTGAAGGTCAGAGTGACGGGAGGAGAGAGAGGCGCTCCTGAGTGCACCTCGGGCTTCTGCCCGGAGGGGGCAGGCTTCCCATATTCGGCCGTGGCGACGTAAACTCCCTGGTTGAGTTGCGTCTTGAGCGCGGCGTTCGTCAGGTCCAGGCTCATGGGGAATCCCAGACTTTCACATGCCGGACCGTTGACGGTATCGAGCAGTTGGTCCTTCGCGTCGGTAAAGTTCTTCAGCACCCAACTCTTGACCACTGCCCCCTGGGTGGAAAGGGTGACGCGGTAAAGCTTGTTTTCCACCATGATATCTTCGGGCTTTGTGCCTTGCAGTACCGGCAGCGCCACAGGTGCGCGCGGTGCGGCGGGCGCAACGGTGACCGTCGCTTTGGGTGCTCCCGGCTGGCTGGCGGGAGTGGTTGCCGCCGTCGGCGCGGCCTTCTTCGGCTCCGGGGGCGGCTCCTTGACGAAGTAGACGCCGTACAGGATAAGCATCACAATGGAGATCGTGAAGGCGAGCATCACGCGTTTTTCTTGGTCAAGGTCCACGGCTTAGATTCCAGGTGTCAGGTGCCAGGCGTTGGGGAAATTATGAAGTATGAAGGATGAAGTATGAAAAAACCTTCGTCACTCGGGCTCGGCCGGTTCAGGCCAAGCAGTTCAGCATTCATACTTCGTCCTTCATCCTTTCTCCAGCCCCTGCCTTTACGGTACCGGGTCGTAACCGTAACTGCCCCAAGGCCGACAGCGAAGTAGTCGCCCCAAAGCCAGGCGCCCGCCCTTCCACGCTCCCCATTTGTCAACCGCTTCGAAGGCGTAAACTGAGCAGGAAGGGTAGTGCCGGCAAACTGAGGGCAGCACGGGCGAAATACACGCCTGGTAAAAGCGGACCAACACCAAAACCAGAAGCTTCACGAGCCCGCCGAAGGTCACAGGTGACACGCCGAAGGTTACAGGTGACAGGTTACAGGGCACAGTTTCCCTTTCACCTGTACCCTGTCCCCTGTAACCTATTTGCCCTGTAACCTGTAACCTGTCCCCTACGCCGGAGGCTGATGGGGAAACAGCCGCAGCAGTTCCCGTTGGAGCGGAGCGAAGGAGACTTTCCCCACCGCCTCGCGGGGATTGACCAGGATATCCCAGCCGCCCGGAAGGTTCGCTCGATTCAGCCGGAACACTTCGCGCACTCGCCGCCGCAGGCGATTGCGCCGGACAGCATTCCCCACCCGCACCGGCGTGGTGATCCCCAAGCGTGAATGTGGTAATCCGTTGGGCCGGCAAAAGACCGTGCATAGTGACGCGCTGCGGCGCTGCCCTTCGTCGTAAACCCGCCGAAACTCGCTTCGGCGTAGCAGCCGAAAAG
>JBEKAD010000446.1:0-5061 GCA_050018435.1 Terriglobia bacterium | reverse complement strand
GTTCCAGCTCGAATATGTCCACGAAACCTCGCGCTCCGCAGGCGACGTCAAGCTGGATTGGCAGCCCCCTGTAGAGGTCCTCCGCAATGAGGCCGTGAAAGCGGCACAGCAAGCGGATGCGGTGGTGGCGTTTGTGGGGCTCTCGCCGAATCTCGAGGGCGAAGAGATGAGCATCCAGGTGCCGGGCTTCAATGGGGGCGACCGCACGGACATCGGACTGCCGGAAGCGCAGCAACAACTGCTCGAAGCGCTGGCGGCCACCGGCAAACCGCTGGTCGTCGTGGTGATGAGTGGGAGCGCGGTGGCGGTGAATTGGGCGCAGGAACATGCAGCGGCTGTGTTGGAGGCCTGGTACTCCGGCGAGGAAGGCGGCACAGCGATCGCCGAGACCTTGGCGGGCATGAACAATCCCAGTGGCCGTCTGCCGGTTACTTTTTATGCTTCCCTTGACCAACTGCCGCCCTTTGAAGATTACTCAATGCAGAACCGCACTTACCGGTACTTCCAGGGGAAGCCCCTCTACGGTTTCGGTTATGGATTGAGCTACTCCACGTTCGAGTACAGTAACCTGAAGCTTTCGCCGCCACAGCTCAAAGCGGGAGCCCCCCTCACGGTTCAAGTGGACGTCCGCAACACTTCCAAGATTGCCGGTGGTGAGGTAGCGGAACTTTACTTGGAATTCCCACCCAGCGCCGGCGCCCCGCTGCGTGCCTTGCGTGGATTCGCGCGCGTGCACCTGTTGCCGGGAGAAAACCGTCACTTGACCTACACGCTTAAGCCTCGCGACCTGAGCATGGTGAATGAACAGGGAGAGCACGTCGTGGCCCCCGGCGAGTACACCATCTTCGTGGGTGGCGCCCAACCGGGGGAGACATCGGGCGGCGTCAAAGCCAAATTGATCATCACCGGAGAGATGAAATTGCCCCGGTAGGATCGTTCGAATTGCCAGCGCAAGCCCGCCCACCCGAGGCACGCGCTGTGGCGTAGCAGGGGCCGAGGCAGGAAGAAAGGAAGGGAAATCAGTGGGCTAAAAGGTAACGATAAATCCAGTGATGGTGACCGCAGGTTACGAAGAGAACTTTGTCCGTTCCTTCGAACCGGAAAATTATCCGGTAACTCCTGTCGATGCGGAAACTCCAGTACTCCCTCTTGAGGGGCTGGAGTTTCTCGGTCTTAAGCGCTGGATGAAAGGGATTTTCGCGAAACAACCTTTCCCGCCGCTCGGCTTTCCTTTGGACTGGGGGTGGGAGCTCTTGGTAGCGCCGCTCAAATTCTTCGGTGTAATGGATTTCGATCATCGGTCGCGTAGATCGCGCAAGCTTCGGAGGCGTTTCGTTCTGCCGAGTGCGACGTCTCTTTCTGAACGAGAAAGGCTCTTCAGAAACTCCTCATTAAATAGCCCGAGGGTGGCAGCTAGGCGCTCCAGCTTCTCGGCGTCAATTTCAACGGTGACGCGTTGAGAATTCGGCTTTCGTTCAACAGTGATAGTAGCCACTAACCTCCTCCTTCAATGGGCCAACTTTCCCACCGAGCAGCTTAACACAGCTTGGGTGCCTCCCCAAACAATTTGGTGGAGAAAGCCGCACGAGGCACACCAATTGGTCCCGGCCCTTGGCGTGCCTTTGGTGTCCTGCGGACACCTGGAGTAGAATTATCCACTTGAAGCTTCACAAAACCTCGCTGCAATAGGGCCGGGCAACCCGTAGGATCAAAAGGTGAGGTGGTGTCGCGAACGCGCAGGATTGCCTTCCCGACTGAATGCGCATTAACTGCGCCGATTCCGCAGGGCAAGAACCGGAATTCGCTGCGGCGGAGGATTTCAATGTTTTGTGGAAAATGGTTGGTGAGAGCCTTGGCGCTTATCACCTTGGCCGATGGAGGTAGCTTGATGGCGGAGACAAACGACCGTGCCTGGTCACAACAGACAACCTACATCAGCAACTCTCAGTTCATCTCCAAGTTTACAACCCAGAATTTTGTCCCTGACGGAAATCTGGATAAAGAGGCCTGGCGCGGGGCGTCCTGGGTCAAGGTCGATCATGACGCTTTCAACCCTGTCACCTTCCCGCAATCCGCCACCGAGATCGCTTCGCTCTGGACGCCAGCCTACGTTTACTTCGCCTTCCGCTGCAAATACACCACCTTGAATTTGTTCGAGGGCAAGGACCGCAGCAAGGATTTCTGGACGCTCTGGGACCGTGACGTGGTGGAGATTTTCCTGAATCCTCAACCTGAGCGCATGAGGCACTACTACGAGTTTGAAGTGGCGCCCAACAACCTTTGGATCGATCTGGAGATCGACCTCGACAAGAAGCCCTTCGGCAATGCGCAATGGGATTCCGGGTTCGAACACGCGACGAGCATTGACGCCAAGAACCACGTGTGGACCTGCGAGATGCGCATTCCGGTTGCCGCTTTGACGGGAACGAAGCCGCTGGAGGCCAATACCGAATGGCGGCTCAATTTCTTTCGCTGTGACGGCCCGGGCGACGATACCCAACGGCGCGTTCTTTCCTGGAGCCTGGTTCACAACGACACCCACTCGTTTCACGCTCCGTGGTCGTTTGGCCTGATTCGATTTGTGAAGTAGATGCGGTTCACCGCCGAGACGCAGAGGCGCGGAGCAGTAAGAGAAAGTCAAAAGGCAAAGCGCAAAAGGCAAAGGGCAAAAGTGAAAAGCCGTAGGTTTTGAGCCCGTCTACTGTATCCTGTTCTCAGCGCCTCTGCGCCTCTGCGGTTAATGCCATCGAAACTTCATGAGGCGTACGCGCCGTATTTTTCCACGAGCTCCCGCACGCGACGGACGCGCCGCTCCAAACCATCGGGAGGAACCTGGTCGGCCACACCCAGCACGTAACGTGGTTCGGCGCGCATGACCTCCAGCACGTGGCGGAGGTGCGCGTCAAACTCCTCATCGCTCACCAGTCCTGTAAAAAAGACTCCCGGCAGGCCACCCCAGAGGATGGTGCGCGAGTTGCCGCTCCACTCCGCCCACTTTTCGATTTCCAAATCGCCCGCCGGCGCGGGAGTGAGCGCTTCGATGAACGTCAGGCTGGTGGAGCAGGCCTCGCGCAACAGGCCCTTCATGGTTCCATCCAGGTGAATGCACGAATACTTCCCTGCCGCGCGGATGCGCCGTGCCCACGTCTCTTCATAATCGCGCATGAACATTTCGTAAAAGGTCTTCCCCACGCACTCGGAGGAGAGGTTCTCCGGAATCATCAGAACTTCGGCAGGACTCTCCACCGCGATGCTCGCCGCCGCATCGTGCGAGCGCCGGACCACTTCCAGGGTCTTGCGAAATTCCTCGCCCGCATCGGTGAAGATTTCGAAAACCGTCGTAACCCCCGCGTCCAGGGCAATCAACTGCATCAGCGGGCTCTTGGGCAGATAGCAGAGCACAACCCCCATGTCGGCCACTAGCGCGCGCCGGCGCTCGGCGAAAGCGTAGTCCGGCTCGTAGCGCGTGTTTTCATGGAAATAACGGTAAGCGCGCAAATCGGCAGCCGACTTGACCAAGTGCTCGGTGGGAGCTTCGGTGAACGATTCCGCGAGCCACGTCCAGGTTTCCCGCAAGGTTCCGCAGGGCGTCTCGATTTGGCGCCGCCGCAGGTTTCCTTCGTTCCATTCCCGGACCCGGCAATGCTCGGTGATGGCGCGGAAAGGAAAATAGCCTTGCAGGTAGAAGCCCACTCCCAGGTCACGGTGCCAGTCGAGGTAAGCGTCACTCTGCTTGAAGTCCGGCGGCTTTTCGCCCCGCCCTATCAATGCCGTCGCCCAATAATCCAAATCACCGAACCACGGCACCCGGTCGGGCTTCTGTCCGTTCAGAACTGCCAGCACTCTTTCCCTCGGAGTCATTTTCCCTCTCTTCAAATCCCAGCTCACCGCAGAGACGCGGAGGCGCAGAGTAGTAAGAGAAAGTCAAAAGGCAAAGCGCAAAAGGCAAAAGTAAAAAGCAAGTGTAGCGCAGACCTCCGCTTTTGAGATCTGCGGCTCTTCCCGGGACTCGCGCTCCCGAACCCGAGGGCAGGCGTCCGTCTTTTAGATTTGCGGTCTTTGCCACTGAAGAGCCGCGGACCCCCAAAACGGGGGTCCGCGCTACCCCCTCACCCGGCCTGCCACACTGACAAGAAGCATTGGTGGCACGGCTTTTCACTTTTGACTTTTGCGTTTTGACTTTTGACTTTCCTTTCCGGCTCCGCGTCTCCGCGCCTCTGCGGTGAATTCCGTCATAACTTCAGGCGGTGTAAGTTCCGTACTCGCGGAAGGCCTCGTACATGGCGCGGATATTCTCCAGCGACACGTCGGGGCCGACTTCGCCGCAAGCGACGATGCCGCCCCGCGACGACCCGCACGCCTCAAAGGTCCGATGCACTTCTTCCTTCACTTCCGACCTCGAGCCAAAAGGCATAACGCGTTGACGGTCAATATCGGTGCGAATGGCCGCGCGCCCGCGAACGTTCTTGGCAATCCATTCGTGTCCCACTACGGGCACCTGGCAATTGATCACCTGCGCGCCGATTTCGATCAAATCACCAAAGATGTCGCGCACCTGCCCGTCGGTGTGGTACCAGACGTCCATCCCCCGGTCTCGGACCCGCTTGAACATTTCCGCATAGCGCGGTTTGAAAATCCGGCGCCACGTTTCCGGCTTGATGATGAGCGAGGTTTGGCCGCCCCAATCGTCGGCAAAGTGCAGGCCGTCGTATTCCAGGGCGGTCCACTTGTCGATCCAGCGCAGGTTGAAATCCAGCAAGTCGTCGAGCAGCCGATAGAACTGCTTGGACACGGTGGCGATATCCAGCATGAAGTGTTCCATGCCGCGCAACTGCTGGAGTTGTTCGAAGAAGGTGATCCAGGCGCCCCGCGCGTACCAGCGATCATCAAAGCCCATCATGTGGCCGCTGTAAAGCCTTCCGGAAGGTGGCCCGGCGGTGAAAACCTCCGGCCACTTGTAATCCTCGTAACGCGCTATATCGCTGATGGGCCATTCGATGGGGATGCCACAAACCCCCTGCCATTCGGAGAACCATACCGTTCCAAAGTCATCAATGTTTC
>JBEKAD010000445.1:0-5061 GCA_050018435.1 Terriglobia bacterium | reverse complement strand
TCCCACGGTCAACCCCGTTGGGGTTGAAGGGTGCATTGGGTTCTGCGATCCGCAGGTTAAAACCTGCGGCTACCCACGGTTGGCCCCTTCGGGGCCGGACCGGAAATTGCTTATTCTTGCGCTTATGCCCCCTAACCCCCTCCTCATCTGAGGAGGGGAGCTATTCTCACAGCCGTGAAAGCGCCCTTTCGAAGATATCCAAACTTTCGTGAGCCTCGGCTTCGGAAATCACCAAGGGCGGCGCCACGCGAATCACGTTGCCAAAGGTCCCGACCGAACCAATCAGCAGGCCGTTTTCAGCCGCCACGTCGATCAGTTGGCGCGTGAGGTCAGGCGCCGGCTCCCTGGTTTGCTTGTCTTTCACCAGCTCGACGCCCATGACCAACCCCATGCCCCGGACGTCGCCCACATAGGGAGAGTTCTCCTTGATTTCCAGCAGGCGCGACATCATCAGCTTTCCGATGCGCAGAGCGTTTTCCTCCAGATGCTCGCGCTTCATGATGTCCACCACCACGGCCACCGCCGCGCTGGCGATGGGATTGCCGCCCATGGTGCTGCTCATTTCGCCCTGCCCCAGGACTCCCATCACCTCGCCGCGAGCCGCCAGGGCCGAGGCCGGAACGCCGCTGCCAATGCCTTTGCCGATGGTCACCAGATCAGGCGTCAGTTCTTCCCACTCCATCGCCCAGAATTTTCCGGTGCGCCCGTATGAGGACTGCACTTCGTCCAAGGTAAAAAGCAGTCCACGACCCCGCAGCCATTGCTCCAGACGTTTCAACCATCCTGCCGGGGGAAAAACGAAACCGGCGGCCCCCAGATATGGCTCGACAATCAGGCCGGCCAAGCTGCCGGTGCTGTTGGCGCGGACGGAGTCTTCAATGTATTCGAGGCAGAGCATGTCGCAGGTGGCCGGATCAGCCTTGAATGGACACCGGTAACAGTACGGGAAGGGGACGCGAATGGACCCGGGCAGCGTGGGTCCATAGCCTTTCTTCGGGCCGGGCAGACCACCCGCCGCCGCCGCGGCAAAAGTGCGCCCGTGGAAGCCCCCATAGAAACTGATGATCTCGAACTTGCCGGTCTTCCGCTTCATGATGCGGAGGGCCGCCTCCACCACCTCGCTTCCCGTGGAGAGGAAAAAACACTTGTCCAGGTGGGGCGGCAGGACAGAAATCAACTTCTCCGCTGCTTCGACGCGCCAGGGATGCAGGCACTCGTAATTGTTCAGAAGCTTGGCGGCCACTTCCTGCACGGCCTTCACCAGGTCCGGATGGCAGTGCCCGACGTTGGTCACCAGCACGCCGGAGGTCCAGTCGATGAACTTATTGCCATCAACGTCAGTCACCAGCACGCCGGAGGCGTGATCCCAGGCCACCTTCGCTTGATACCCGGTGCATTGCGCTTCCGCGCGTGACCAGCGAGCCAACAGGTCCTTGGATCGAGGACCGGGCAACGGCCCCTTTACGGATGTTACTTTCGTGGCCATCTTGTTCCTCTCAAACAATCCTTAAAGCGTTCCATTGATAATCCGCGTGATGCCACCTTTCAGCGGGGTCACGTTGAAATTGATGAGCAATGCCAGCTTGCACCCCGAAAGCCGCAAGATCGCAGAAAAAGAGTTTCACACAGAGGGCACGGAGAGAAACGCACAGAGACCACAGAGAGACTCCGAACTGTTTGCGACGTAGTTCTCCGTGTTCTCTGTGCCGAGGAGTTGAAGCGATTTCATTCATAAGAAGCTTTGTGGCCTCCGTGTGAAACGCTCTTAAATCCTTTCATTTTCGAGGCGCTGCCGATTTGGTGGATAATTCAGCCTAAAGGGCGGCGCCCCGGCTCACGCCACCGCCTTGGCGATATAGCGCGGGGGCTGTCCGGCCAGGAAGCGGTCGATCTCCAGCACAATCAGCTCCCGGATATGACGGCCCGCGTTCTCAGAATACCAAGCCAGGTGCGGCGTCAAGATTGCGTTGGGCAGGCCGAAGAGCGGGTAGTCAGGCCGCGGCGGTTCAACATCGTAAACGTCAATTCCGGCCCCGGCGATGATGTGGTTTTTCAACGCCTCCGCCAAAGCCTGAGCGTCCACCATCGGTCCCCGCGCCGTGTTCACGACATAGGCCGTGGGCTTCATCATCCCCAGCGTCCGGGCGTTTATGAGATGCCGCGTCTCAGCCGTCAGGGGCGTGTGGATGCTGATGAAGTCCGAGTTGCGGAACACCGTTTCCTGGTCCACCACTTCGATGCCGAGTTCGCGCTTCCGTTCCTCGGTGAGGTACGGGTCACAGATCAGGAATTTGAAGCCGAAGGATTGCAGTTTGCGGTAAACCCGTGAGCCGATGCGCCCGCAGCCAATAATGCCGAGCGTCTGCCCCGCCATCTGGAACATGGGAACGACGTCGGCAAAATCCCAAGAGCCGCGCGCGGAAGAATCATCGAGCACCCGGCGGCTGCTGACGATCTTCCTGCCGCAAGCCATCAGCAGCGCGATGGCCTGCTCGGCCACCTCTTCCTGGCAGTAATCGGGAATGTAACAGAGCGGGATGCCGGCTTGGGCGAGCGCCTTCAGGTCAACGTTGTCGTAGCCCACGCCGTGGCGGATGACCAATCGGCACTTTGCCCAGTGGGAAACGACCTCGGTATTGATCGGCACCATGTTGACCACCACCAGGTCCGCGTCGCGAGTGGCCGCCACCACCTCTTTCGGGGGCGCGAACTTGAGCTGGTGGGTTTGGAACTCGACGCCGCGCCGGGCCATTTCTTTGGCTTCCCACTCGAGGTCGGGCTCGATGTAATCGGTGACGACCACTTTCACAGCGCTCATAGTTTCACACTCCGGCCACTCTCGGCCGATTGATAAATGGCCTCGACAACTTCCAGGACCTTCAGACCGTCTTGCCCGGTGATGGCCGCTGGCTTGCCCGTGCGGATGGCTTCAACTAAATCCATTCACCCCAGCCTTGCACCCTCTGTCTGAGAGAGGCAAGGGAGGGTAGGCAGTAGGTGGTAGGTGGAATATAGGGAAGGGCGAAGCGCCCCATCTGCCACCTGCTACCTACCATATGCTTCCCCAGCGTGCTTCTGAATCTTCCCGATGGCTTCGGCGATCTCGTCCATATCGCGCCGAGGGCCGAGCAACATGGTTTGGAAGAACCACACAGCTTCTTCACACAGCCTGTCGTTCTCCGGGCACCCATTGCGCTCTTCCCACTCAGCAATCTCTCGCTCGGAATAGATCATCCGGTAGGCGCGGGAATTGAGCGTCTCCTTCAGGAAGGGCTCTTTGTTCAAGGGGGTGTAGCCGCCCGCGCAGGGTATCCCTTCCTTCGTCAAGGCCTCAAGAAAGCGCGCCCGCGGGAGATCGGCAAAGTGCGCCTTATCGTAGCGGAGCATGTAGAGGTGGTAGCCGTTCCGGGTGGTGCCCGCGTACATGCGGGCTGGGGAGATTCCCGGAATCTCGCGCAGCAGGCTGGTCAGATACAGGGCATTCTGCTCGCGCACCCGTGATTGCTCTTCCAGGCGAGTCAACTGTTGCAACAGCAGTGCGGCCTGGAACTCCGTCATGCGCAGGTTCGAGCCCTGCCGTGCATACTCGAAAGTTGCGCCGGCCGGGCCCCGGCCCTGGTTTTGGAAACTCTTGCAAAACTCGTGCAGCCCCGGGTCAGAAGTCAGGATTGCCCCACCCTCGCCCGAGTTCAGATTCTTGGATGCCTGGAAGCTGAAGCAGCCCAAGTCTCCCAGAGTGCTGACCCGCCGGTTGCGCCATGCGCCGGTATGAGCCTGGCATGCGTCCTCGATAACCGGCAGCTTGTGCTTTTTGGCGACCGCGAGAACTACGTCCATGTCCACCGGGTTTCCGCCCAGGTGTACCGGAACGATGCAGCGCGTCCGCGCGGTGAGCTTCGCCTCGATCTTATGGGCATCAATCTGGGAGGTTTCCCGGTCGGAGTCCACAAACACCGGCCAAGCGTGTTGCATCAGAATGACGTTGAGCGTGGCGACAAAGGTATAAGGCGGGAGAATAACCTCATCGCCGGGACCGACTCCCAAAGCGTTGAGCGAGGCGTAAAGGGCGGTGGTGCCGCACGACGTCGCCACGCAGTATTTCGCCCCCAAGGTTTTTGCCCAAGTCTCCTCGAAGCGCGTCGCATAGTGACCGTCGGAGGCCCGGCACCAGTCCTTGCTGTGCAGCACTTCCATCCAGCCCTTTTCGTCGTTCTCCTGGATGACCGGCCAGGAAGGAAAAGGATCGGTCCTGACCGGTTTGCCGCCGAGCAGAGCGAGTTTCCCCGAACCTGATGCGGCGACACGAGGAGAGCCTGCCCTTGCGGCCAATCCTAACCCCGTGGCACCTGCGGACATCGTGCGAAGAAAATGACGTCGCGTGAGATGATTATTCATATGCCCTCCTAAAAAGAAGTCAGAAGTCAGGAGTCAGAAGTCAGAAGGGACCACCCTGGGTGCCCTCGCTGTAGCGGTTATCGCGTATAGGCGACTAACCACTGGCCACTGACTACTGACCACTGACCACTGACACCAAGTCGTGTACCTTTCCGATGATCGTTTCCTCAATGGGGGGCGCAAACGGGCCGGGTTGGCCGTAATACACCATGGCGCCCCCGCCCTCGTAGCCGCCTTCCTGCAAAACGCGCAACGACGGGATGTACGCAAATACATCATTGCAGTAAGCCGCCACCCAGAGCTTCTCCGCGCCCAGTTCTCTTTTCAGACGCAAATCGTAGTCCACCACCGCCTCGCCCCCTAAGGCAATGAGCGTGAGATCCTGGCCGAATTGCCAGATTTCGAGGGGGTAAGGATACTCGGTGGGCAGATGGCCGCTGCGATCCAGAGTCTTAAGCATCGCGCCGGCCCAGATCCGATGGTACACGTCCTTGCTCTGGAGTTGGGCCTGTAATTCCTCGCGGCCCGGCGGCGTGGCAAAGGCGGCGGGGAACTCTTCGTAAGCGGTCTGCAACGGCGCGCGGACCGGTGGGAGCTCCCGGGCCAACACCTTCTCGACCGATGCAGCCAACTCCTCACCGTGCTGCCGAGCGAGATCGATCGTCC
>JBEKAD010000444.1:0-5066 GCA_050018435.1 Terriglobia bacterium | reverse complement strand
GGGGCGCGCCAATTAAAACCCATGCCACAACCGCTATCGAAGACGAACGATATGTGTGGGATTGGAGCCAGCTCGTGGGTCGCCCCTTCAGGGCTGGGGGGGTAGAAATTGATGGGGCCACTTTACCCAGGGTGTTGCCCTGGGCTAGATTAGGTCGCCCCTTTGGGGTTCAACAGCGGGTAACGCCGTGCCCGCGCTCGCTCCAGGAATGGGAGCAAGGGTGCAAGGGTCCGGAAAGCGCCGTGCGCGCGTCGTCCGTCAATCGTCAATCGAAAATCGTCAATCGAAAATTCCTTGCGCGCCTCCTTGACGGTGATTGATCGAGATCCGGAAGCGGTGGAAAAAGCCCTCATGAACAAGTCGTGAGTGCCTGTGCTACGTTAAGAAGCCAGAACAGGCCACGGATGGGACGCGGTGACAGAAATGTTGCCTGTGTTCGTGGGGCGCCCTGATGCATTAGGGCGCCACCCGCCACGGCGCGCGACCATCTGCGGGCCATTTACGCCTATGTCGCAGGAAATTCCCAGCCCCCGAAGTTCAGCGGCAGAGAGCTAGTGGGCCTGACGTTTGCCAACAGAGTCTGAAGCAAGTATAATTGACAGTATAGGTAATCGATCGGATTCGAGGCGCTATCATGGCTCAACTGACGATCTATCTCGATGATGCCGCCGAGCAGCGCGTAAAGGCGGCAGCCCGGAAATCTGGAGTCTCGGTCAGCCGATGGATTGCCGAGCTGGTACAGAGCCGGACGCGCACCGATTGGCCGCCCGAGGCCCGGGAGTTGGCGGGAGCGTGGCCGGATTTTTCTGATCTCCAGGAACTTCGAGCGCTGACCGGCAAGGATCATTCTCGGGTGCGGCTATAAACGGGAATTAGCCCGCCGGCGGATGGTTTGTTCACTGCGCCGCAGTTTTCTCGCCTCCTATGTTTCTTCTCGATACGAACACGCTCATCTACTTCTTCAAGGGACAAGGCAAAGTGGCGGAGCACCTTTTTGTCGTGCCGCCTGGAGAGGTAGCGATATCGTCAGTGTCGCTGTATGAGATCGAGGTTGGCATTGCCAAATCCGAGCAGCCCGCCAAGCGGCGTAGGCAGTTCGATACGTTTCTCGCGATCGTGTCGGTGCTTCCGTTCGACCGCTCGGCCGCCCGCGCCGCGGCGACGGTGCGCGTGGATCTGGAAAGGCGGGGGCTCCCCATCGGCCCGCTCGACAACCTCATCGCTGGCGTCGCTCTCGCCCACCGGGCCACGCTGGTGACCCGCAACAACCGAGAATTCTCCCGGCTGCCTCAGCTTGCCATCACGGACTGGTACGACTGAGCAAGCGTGCCATCACGCCACTTTTGACATTGGCGCGGCACCAACTTTGCATTTTATGTCGGGGCCCATTGAGTACGGTTAAGAAGCCAGAACCGGCCACGGATAGGGCGCGGGGACAGAGATGTTGCCCGTTTTCGTGGGGCGCATACATAAGAGGCAAGGTATTCGCCACCCGCACAAGCCGCTTGGCCGAACATAAAAAGGACGTTATGTTGTATTGGGGCGTGAAGTTTCGACGCCAAGGAGCCTTCGAAACTCATCCTCCAGAGCTTTGGTCGCCGCCGGAATGCTTTCGGAAAAAAACGCGTTGTACGCTTTCATCAAAGCTTCATATTTTTCTGCAATCATTTCCTGTGCCTGGGGGTTGAGGGGAGTATAGACGCCCGCAGCAGCAACGTGCCGTGACATTTCATCAACGACTTTTTGCAGCAACTCGCAAATGCGCTCCGGTAGATAAATCCGGTGTTTTTGAATGTACACAGACACGTCTTCCATTCTCTCTGCGGTCTTCTTCCACGCTTCTTTTTGTTGTAGGCGGTCGGTAATGTACGCATCTGTCGCAATAAAACGCTTTCCTTCCATTCGCGCCTCGACCAAGCGTGCGTACACCTGGTCAATGACCTCGGCTCGCTTTTCGTGAAGCTTTGAAAATCGCACTTGGTGTTCGGTAGCGATTAGTTGTAGGTGGTTTTTAAGCTGCTCAATGGAAGCATCTGCTTTGGACTTCAATTCGTATTTAAGACGTTCCAATTCGGAGTCGGCGCTGGCTTTTAAATCCGTCTCGAATCTCTTAATATCTTTGGTAAGCCATGTGTTTAACAAGGATCGCGCCAAGAAACCAAGAACCACGAGCAGCGTGGCGTTGCTGCCAAGGGCAATTAAAATTTCCTTCCAGACATCCATAGCTAATCCTTTATGCCAGTGCCCGGTAAAGGGCTGGCTGGCGCAGAGCGCAGCTCTGCGCTCTAGCGTGCTATATTAGCGCTGGTCATGCCCTCCCACAAACGGCATTTTGGCCGCGGATGGCTGCAACTCCTGACCGGCAGCACCTATCGCCGCGCCAAGCTTTTGAGAGTGATCGGCTCGCCTGATTTCAGTCTTGTTTGTGGCCCGCAGAGCTGCGCTCTGCGCCAGCCCGCCTGTGTTGCGGGCTCCGCGGTTAAATACCACGCAGATTTTTCCCTGTTCGTAGGCTTCGATGAAATCGAAGTTGTGAAAAATGAACCGGTTCTTAAAGTCCTCGACTACTTTTCGGATATCGTTGGACACATCCTATTGAGTATTGAGGGGGAGTCCAAGCGTCTCGGATTGGTCAAGTAGCACGTATCGGGTGTGGGAAAGGGCCACGGTCAGGACTGCGCTGGCTCCCCGCTGTTTGCCCTTGGATTCGCAAGCGCGAATCTGAGGAGGAACCGCAGATTGTCTTTGTGTTACAGTAGCTTCACCATGCTCCGAGTGGCCACTGCTTCCGCGTGCCTGCTGTTTTGGGTATCCCTGTGTGTCGGACAGAACCTTCCAAGGCCAGAAAACAATGCAACGCATGTCCAAATGAAAACCAGCAAGGATGCTGAGATATCCAAAAGAGAGGATGCACAGCCACAGCCAAATTTTTCTCATCCGGCGGCAGGAAGCCAACCATGCAAGGATAACGGTGATGGCAAGAAAAGCGATAGCCAGGGAGAGCCGCAAGGCTGGTTTGAGGCCTATGTTCTGCTGACAGGGCTAATGGCTCTCTGCTCTTTAGTCGCTGCTTTGGCGACTAGAAGAAGCGCTAATGCCGCAGTCAAGGCTGCCAATACGTCCGAAATGGCGCTGAAGCTGTCTGAGCGTGCTGATATCCTTCTTGAAGGAGCCAGTGTGCTTGCTGGCGTGACTCAAAAAGTAGATCAAGATAGCCAAGTGGTTATGGGTTTCAGGAATTTCGGACGTACGAGAGCACAGAATGTGCGGTTTGAGATTTCTTTGGAGATTCCTGGTGTTCCAAACTCTATCCCACCTCAGGCTCCGATAACCATCGGCGCTGGAGAGACGCAAAGCCTGTGCTTTCCTAGGTTTGCTGAATTCCTCACCAGGGAAACAGGCGAAGGTATTGCGAGGGGGAAAATCCCTCTCAAATTTCGCGGCAGCGTTACCTATGATGACGTTTTTGAAGACCCTCACACCTTTCGGTGTGGTGGCACCTTTGACCATCGAACAGGCACATTCCGCATGGATGAACATCGTGAATTGGAGAGCCGGAATCCAAATTAGGGGACTCGGAAAAAGGGTCAAGGGCCAAACACTTCCCCGCCGCAGCGGAACCCGACGACGACGTGCCTACTGGCTGGGTTGCTCCTGTTGCGGGTCGAGACCCGTACGCTTCTGGGACTGTTGACCGAGGACCCGCCACGATAAACGCGTTTCGCCCCGTTCGTCGGCCCCCCAGGATCTTGGGTGGAGCTGTTCTTATAGTAGTTCTCGTCGTACCAGTCGTTCACCCACTCCCATACATTCCCCAACATGTCATACAAACCGAAGTCGTGGGCTCGTTTCTGGGCCACGATATGTACTTGTCTACCGCTGTTGCTGTCGTACCACGCAATCTCCTCCAAGTCCCCGTACCAGGCTTGCGTGTTTCCGGCCCTCCCCGCATACTCCCATTCGCCTTCGGTGGGCAGCCGACCTCCTGCCCAGGCACAATACTCCTGCGCGTCGTCCCAACTTACTATCACCATCGGCATCTGCTCGTTGCTCCAGTCTGGGTGGAAGAGTCGGTCGAGGATCGGATCGCGCGGCATACCTTTTCCTGTGGCTGCTGCAAAGCGTTTGTACGCCCCCACCGTCACTTCCGTTTGCGCCAGCCAGAAACCCTTCGTAATGTTTACCTAATGCGGCGGTTTCTCATCGTCCTTACACTCGGTGTCCCCCGGCGAGCAACCCATTATGAAGGTCCCGGGCGGAATCCACACGTACTTTAGCCCGTCCCTGGGATTGACCTTCGTCACAACTTTGCTGTCGGGTCGTGGCTGCCCTGGCGGTGCGCTTGCTTCCACAACGGGGTTGCCCCCTTGCGGCTGTGCCCTCGGAGTTTCAACAATTGCGCGCCCCGGATGCATTGCTAGCCACTGGCTGACACGATTGGCGAATCGCTGGGCCGCCGCCAGCCTTTCCGCCGAATCAGGAGGCGTACTTTGAGCGGGAATGTCGGCCTTGGCCCGCGCAGTCTCGGCTAGCGGCATGGGCTCATCAGGTTCCCGCAATGCGGACGACGGCACAATTGGGGTTGGAGCAATCGTCACCGGGGTTTCGGTTCGGGGCGAAGGCTGAGCGGCACTCACCAGTTCTCGCGCGAAGTCGCGGGCGGAGGCGTAACGCTGGTCGCGGTCCTTTGCGAGCGCCTTCATGACGGCGCTCTCCACGGCCGGGTCTACCTCCAAGCCTGGTGCAACGGAGTTGAAGGGTGGCGGGACATCCTGCAAATGTTTTCGCAAGTAACCGACCGGCGTGTCGGACTGGAATGGCACCTGCTCGGTGAGCATCTCGTACACCACAACGCCCAGCGAATAAACATCCGACCGCGCATCCAGCTCATCACTCCTCATGCCGGAAGCTTGCTCGTAGGACATGTAAGCGGGCGTGCCGAGGACCATGCCGGTCTGCGTGTGGGCGCCGGACTCGCGCAGCTTGGCAATGCCGAAATCGACGAGCTTGACCACAACGGGCCGTAGGGGCGGGTCTTGTGCCCGCCCGGTGTCGGCAGTGCCGAC
>JBEKAD010000443.1:0-5076 GCA_050018435.1 Terriglobia bacterium | reverse complement strand
CCGCACGCGCAGGCAACCACCAAACCGCATACCGCGAGCAAGAGTTTCTTCATTTGGCCGATACCTCCTGTAGCGCGGATTTCTCACCACGCGTTTGGAAGGGCGGGGCTGATGGTTTTTCTATTGATGACTTGTGGGAGAAATTCCCCTTCCCTCTCCCCTGGGGAGAGGGTGCCCGAGGGACGAGGGCGGGTGAGGGGTCACTTGCACGTTCGAGGCGTCGGAAGAATCTACAACTTATAAATTCAAAAACCATAAGCCCCGCCCTTCCGACAGCCCCCGAAGAGCGTCCAATCGTGGTGACAAAATCAAGGTGGCATGGGGAGAAAGCTTCCCCGATCCCTTCCGATTGCCCTCGCTTCCGCTGAACCTTTCCTTTCATCTGCCCTTTCCGTGGCCGTCGAGAACCGGTAGGAGGCTTGAACCGCACCGCCCCCACGTTAGAATTCCTTCACGATTGGTTATCGGCGGATGCCGAACCCGGGATGAGGAAATTTGGCGGGGACCGCCAAGCCGCGGCGATGGAGTCCGCAGACGCCTCAGCGACCGATGGATTTTGTTAAAAGATTAGTGGCGTGGAGAGGAGAGTTGATTCGAATTCAAGGCCTTATCCGCAAGCAGGAGTTTTTCCGCAGGCTGTTCAGTTGCGGGGCGGGGTGCGTCACAGACAGCTCACCCCCATGCCGCCCAAGGAGCAAGGGCCGAGCTCGTGTGCGGGTGCTGTCCTAATTTGAACGTAGCGCCGCCATCTTGGCGGCTCAATGCCGGCTGGAAGCCGGCGCTACATCCGAAATCAGGACAGCACCCATGTGCGGTTGAGTCTTATCGCTGACCGATCTGTAGGGTCGGAAATGTTAAGGTCGGATTGTTGACGATGACCAACTTGCTGCCGGAAATGGCAATGCCAACCGTGGTTCCGCCGGAAGAACCTGTGCTGAAGGTCCCATCAGAATTCAAAGAGTACGTGTCGGAGCTGGCAGCCCCTGCGGTCTGGCTGAGGGTCGAAGCGGCGTCGCTGATACTGGTCACCGTTCCGGTGCTCGTCAGAGTTAGAATGCCCACCTCAGCCTGCGCGGCTTGGCTGACCACTTCCGAAGTGCCCACGAAGTAAGTCCCGGACAAGGAGGCGTTGGTGAGGCCCGTCGTCTGGGGTTCAAAGGATCCCAGCTCAACCTTGGAGTCGGTACCGAGCAGGAAGGCGGAATTGAGGGAATTCAGATAGGGAATGGGGGGATTGGCGCCGCAACCGCCGCCCAGCGTCACCCGGCCAATCAAGACGACCGAATAGCTGCAAGTGGAAGTGTTAGGATTGGGAGTCTGCCAAGCGCCCCCCACATCCCGGTAAAGCCGGGTCGTAACGGAACTAATTCCATCGGCCGTCTCAGTCGCAATCGACGCGTCCCCGCCTGCCCCGGATAGTCCTAGCCCACTCGAGTAGGAGGCGACTTTACCGTTGAAGGAAGCTTGGTTAAAGCCCGGGCTGCCGATCGGCACGTCCTCCTGCTGCCAATCCCCACTAAAAGCAGGGCTGGGATCGGCGTTGATAATGAAGAGTTGCGTGCTGGATACCCAGTAGAACGTGAGGTCGGAGACGTTTCCTGCCACCAAAAGAATCCCGGTGCCACGCCCATTCGTGTCAGCAGTAGTATAGGTGTTGAAGGTAGTGGTGGTCGTGGTTGTATTGATCGAATTGGAGACCGTTCCGTTATCGTTGCAGTCTTGTTCCAAGTAACTAAACTTAAAGCTGGCGCCAGTTACAATCCCCACGCAGGCGACGCGGCCGGAAGTGGACGGATCCCAGCCAGCCGTCCGTAAGGCGTAACTTCCTGTGAGGAGAGTGATAAATGCGGAAGGGCTTTGCCGAAGGATCTGGCCGGCGGCAATATAGGCACTGGCGCCTGGGTTGTCAAACTCGATGATGCGGCCTTGGGTCGCGACCCCTGCGGATACGCCCCCCAGGGCGAACCGGGTGAAGAACGTCCCGAACGGAGTCGCGAGGGTGGCGCAACCGCGGTTGTCGGGTCCCACCGAGTAGGAACTGGCACTGGTGATAAGGTTACCGCTTTGGGCGCCCAGGACGCCGTTGGTGTCAGCTTCGCCGGTCGTGATTTTACCGGTGCCGTCGGCAGTGAAGGAGCCCACCACCGCAAGAAAACCCACGCCATTATACCCGCGCAGGCTGAAGGCGTATTGTCCCACGAGGAGAGAATTGTACCCGGAACTCGAGCAAGCCGCCGCCACGGCATTTAGGGTGATACTCAGTTGTTGGGTGTAAGTCTGCTGCGGGACGCTCGTATCCGACACTGCCACGGTGAAGGAATACGTGCCGGCCACGGCCGTGGGAATGCCCGAAATCACCCCCGTCGTTGGGCTGAGCGCCAACCCCGACGGCAGCGCCCCACCCGTGACTGTCCAAACGAGGGGCGGCGCGCCCCCGGTCGCCACGAGTTGCCCCCGGTACGCCGTATCCACCGTGCCGTCCAACAGCGACGTCGTCCTGATGGTCAGCGGTCCCGAGGGGTTTATGGTGATGGAGAAGGTTGAGCTTGTATACGTCTGCTGGGTGGGGCTGGAATCAATCGCCTGCAAGGTAAAGGAGTAGGTGCCTTGCACTGTGGGCGTACCTGAAATCACCCCCGTGCTTTGCTGCAACACCAGTCCCGACGGCAGACTGCCGCTGTAGATGCTCCAGGTCAAAGGCAGCGTTCCCCCTGTATAGGCGAGGGTCGTGGTGTAAGCGATGCCCACCGTGCCATTCGGCAACGAGGCAGCGGGGACGGTGAGGACCTTCACGACGGTGAGGTTAAGCGCTTGTTGGGTTGAGAGCGCGCCACCCGGCGCCCCCGATGAATCCGTCACCTTGAGAGTGAAAGTGGAGGTGCCTCCGGTGGTGGGTATTCCAAAAATTGTGCCCGCGCTGTTCAAGGACAACCCTGCCGGCAGCGCTCCGCTGGCCAAGCTCCAATTCAGGGGCTGCACACCGCCGGCGGCCTGAAGAGTGGTGTTATAGATGTAAGTTGGCGTGGCGATGGGCAGATCGGTGGTAACAATACTCGGCGGCGGCATGACGAACAATGCCGACGAATTGTACTGGGTCGTGGCGGCCACGGAGGTTGCCGTCACCGTAACGCTTAAGCTGGCGGAAAGCGACGCCGGAGCGTTGTAGGTTGCCGAGGTGGTGGTAACGTTGGAAAGTGTTCCGCACGCCGCGCCCGCGCATCCCGGTCCGGAGACGCTCCACGTCACGCCCTTGTTCGCAGTGTCATTGGTCAAGCTCGCGGAGAACCGCAAGGTCTGCCCTTGGTCGATGCTGGGGGGGCTGGCGGGAGTAATCGTCACGGAAATAAGCGAAGCAGAGGATGGCGAGTTGCTACTGCAACCGCACATCAACCCCAGGATCGAGAGTGCCAGCGCAAGCTTCTTCATTATCTATGCCTTCCCTCTACCGTAACACATCCCTCAGGGCTTTGGGTATATCGGGGTTCACCAGGTAGTAGGTCAATTTGATGTCGAGCCGGCGGAACCTGTCCCGATCTTATCGGGACGCCGCCATTGGGTCCGTCAGTTGACGGATAATCTCGCCGCTACAGCATCAAATTGACCCACTACCGTTTACCACCCGCTTTTGCCACGCCGGCTCGTGGCCACCGGCGGAAAGCCTCAAGGGAAAGATGATGAAACCCTGCCAAACGCTGCCTCGCGCCTCGCCGCAATCGGGCCGTGCGGCCGTCCCGCCGGGGTGTTCTCAGCAACACAAGTCGCCCCACCGTCTGCGCGATCAGGAAGAGGTATGATCGGTTGACGTGGAAGTGAACGAAACCTGAAGCACCCCCGCTAAAACGGGCGATCTAAAGTGGCGAGTACAGCCATGCTTGCAGAACGCAAAAGCGAAACCCACCTTCGCCAGGATTGGCCTCCAGGCCCCCCAGCGAAGGCAACATATATTTCTACCTGCGTCTAAAAGTAATGTCAATTCTTCTTGATCGGACCATGGGGCATCGGGTGATCTGGTGATTTGTGATTTGCGATTTGTGATTTGCGATTTGTGATCTGCGATTTGCGATCTGCGACTTGCGATTTGCGAAGTCAGCAAATTGATTCATCTCCTCGCCTGGAACTGCCGATAGCCGATTTGAGGGAGTGTGTAACGCTGGGGGATGGGCCATCGGCTCTGCCCGTTTTTGCGCCTTCCGACATTGCCTGTTTCGCTGTCATTCTGCCCCATTCGCTGTCATCCTGACCCTTGACAGCCTTTCGGCTGCCCATGATAGGCAGAAACTCGGGCCGAGGAAGCGTAGCGCGGACCTGTTTTGTAGGTCCGCGGCTTTTCCTTGCCCATCGGGGACGAGCCGCGGACCTAAAAAACAGGTCCGCGCTACACCTGCTCGTAAAAATCTTGTTTTTTTGGGCAAGATTTTTGTGCTATTTGAGGTATTACGAGAATAAGAATGTTTGACCCGTTTGGTTGCGGCTCGGCCGCCCTGCGCTACCTGCTATTTGATGTCATGACATTGTCTGACATCGGTGGTACGATGGTCAATGGAATCGGCAGCAGGAGAGAAAAATGCAGAACACGGAAACCCGGAATGAGAAGCTCGACCTTCGACTGACCCCGTCAGCAAAGCGCGCGTTACAGAGCGCCGCTCGCGCTGTGCACCGGTCGGTGAGCGAATTTGTCCTTGAGAGCGCCCTCGCCCGCGCCGCAGAGACATTGCCGGACCGCCAGCGCTTCGGGCTGGATGCGGAGCAGTGGAAGGCCTTCCAGGCCGCGCTGTCCGCTCCGCCGCGCCCCGCCCCCCGCCTTGCCAGGCTTCTCAAGGAGCCCAGCGTCTTCGAGCGAGGCAGCGTTTAGGTGACTCCGCTACGCGTCGAGAAGCTGCGACGCGGTCACGCGATCGATGCGTTTGACTGCGGCCGTGAAGCACGATTCCTGATTCGTTATGCGCTTCCGAACCAGCAGGCAGAAGCCTCTCAGACCTACGTGGCTCTCGCGGAGGAGGAGATCATCGGCTACTACACGCTGGTGGTGGGCGCCGTCGAGTATAACGACGCACCCGAGCGCCTGACCAAGGGCCT
>JBEKAD010000442.1:0-5086 GCA_050018435.1 Terriglobia bacterium | reverse complement strand
AAGCGACCATGCTTGTCACGCTGGATTCGAGCTTACGCAAACCGCTGTATGTGCAGATTCGCGATCAGATTCGCGAACGCATCCTGAACGGCGGGCTGAAGCCCGGCGACCGGTTGGAGCCCAGCCGTGAGCTCGCGCATCAACGGGGAGTGCATCGGACGGTGGCATGTCGGTTTGGGTGGGACTGCCGGCATTCCTGGATGCCGCGGAACTTCTCGTGAAGGCGCGCGAGCGCCGCATGATCTTTGCCCCGGCGCGCTACTTCTATTTTCAAAATCCCAAGCACAACGCGCTGCGTTTGTGTTACACGGCCCTTCCCGATGATAAGATTGAGAAGGGCGCAGCCATCCTGGGCGATTTGTTGAAGGCGGAAATACGCCGGGCGAGGAAGGGAAGGCCCCGTTCCTCGGTGGGTGCAAGCGTGGCGCTGGTGTGAAATTCATGCCGGTGCGTGGGTCAATTTGATGTAGCGGCGGCTTTACGCCTCCATTCGGCGAGGTAAACTTAGCGCTACGTCAAGCCATATGGCGGCGTAAAGCCGCCGCTACATGCCGGGATACGCACGGTTGGTGTAAGAAAGCAAGGGGATAAGAGTATGGAAGAGATCGAGTCCAATCAAATTGCAGAACCTCGGAATGCCCCGCTGGAGATGAGCCCGGAGGAATTTCGCGCGCTGGGTTATCGTCTGGTCGATCACGTTGCGGAATTCTTGGGTTCACTGCCCAGCCGGCGGGTGAGTCCCGGCGAATCGCCGCGTGAGATTCGCGCTATTTTGGGCGACTCTCCGCTACCAGAGCATGGGACCGCGGCTGAGCCGTTGCTGGAAGATGCCGTGCGGCTGCTGGTGGAACATTCGCTGTTCAATGGCCATCCGCGCTTTATGGGGTTCATCACTTCGCCCGCCGCTCCCCTGGGCGCGCTGGGAGAGTTACTGGCCACGGCCGTCAATCCCAATGTCGGAGGCTGGGTGCTGTCGCCCATGGCGAGCGAGATCGAGGCGCAAACTATCCGCTGGATCGCCGAGATGATTGGCTACCCGCGCGAGGCAGGCGGAGTGCTGGTGACGGGCGGCACGATGGCCAACTTTGTGGCCTTTCTGGCCGCGCGCAAAGCCAAGCTCACCTGGGATGCGCGCGTACATGGCCTTGCCGGCGATGGCGCCCGGCGGCTGCGCGTTTACGCATCCACCGAAACTCACACGTGGATTCACAAGGCGGTGGACCTGTTCGGCCTGGGGCTGGATTCTATCGCCTGGATTTCTGCGAATTCCGACCAGCGGATCAACACCGCCGAGTTGCGCGAAAGAATTTGCGCGGACAAGGCCAAGGGCGAGTTGCCGTTCATGGTGATCGGCACGGCCGGTACGGTCAGCACGGGCGCCGTCGATCCGTTGCCGGAGATCGCGTCCATCGCGCGCGAGCAGGGGCTCTGGTTCCACGTGGATGGCGCGTACGGTGGTTTCGCGGCGGTCGCGCCGAATGCGCCGGCGGATTTGCGGGGCATCCGCGAAGCCGATTCCGTGGCCGTGGATCCCCACAAATGGCTCTACGCGCCGCTGGAGGCCGGGTGTGCGCTGGTGCGCGACCGCAATGCCCTGCGCGACGCCTTCACACAGTATCACCCTTCTTACTACCAGTTATTGCAAAATGCGGAAGAAGCGGTTAATTACTTTGAGTATGGGCCGGAAAACTCCCGCGGCTTTCGCGCGCTAAAAATCTGGCTGGCTATTCGCCAGGTGGGACGCGAAGGCTATGCGCGCATGATTGGCGATGATATTCGTTTGGCGAAAACCCTTTTCGAATTCGCCGCGGCCCATCCCGAGTTGCAGGCTTTCCGGCAGGGCTTGAGCATCGCGACGTTCCGCTACGTGCCGCGGGACCTCCAGCCGGGCGACGAAAAAGTGGAGGAGTACCTTAACCGACTCAACAGCGAATTGCTGGTGCGCTTGCAGAAGAGCGGCGAAGCTTTTCTGACCAACGCGGTCATCGGCGGAGTGTTTGTGCTGCGCGCCTGCATTGTGAATTTCCGGACTTCACTCGCGGATATTCGGGCGCTCCCCGGTATTATCACGCGCCTGGGCGCCGAGTTGGACGCGGCGCTACGGCCAGAGGATTTACGAGGGAATAAGGCCGAGGCCAACCAATCTCCAATCTGAGAAGGAGTAATGCCATGTGGGAATATGATCAGCAAATGAAATTGAAAGTGGGCTTGGCGGAAATGCTGAAGGGCGGCGTCATCATGGACGTTACCACGGCCGAGCAGGCCAAGATCGCCGAGGACGCGGGCGCTGTAGCCGTCATGGCGCTGGAACGCGTGCCGGCGGATATTCGCAAAGAGGGCGGCGTGGCCCGCATGGCGTCCATCAAGATCATCAAGGAAATTATGGACACGGTGACGGTCCCGGTGATGGCCAAGGCGCGCATTGGCCACTTTGCCGAGGCGCAGGTGCTGGAAGCCGTGGGCGTTGATTACATCGATGAGAGTGAAGTGCTGACGCCAGCCGACGAGGAAAATCACATCCTCAAGTGGGGGTACAAAGTGCCGTTCGTTTGCGGCGCGCGCAATCTGGGCGAAGCGCTGCGGCGCATCGGGGAAGGCGCGGCGATGATCCGCACCAAGGGAGAAGCGGGTTCGGGCAACATCGTCGAGGCCGTGCGCCACATTCGCGCCATCACCAGCGAGATTCGCCTACTCACCACTTTGCGGGAAGAGGAATTGATGGCGAAGGCCAAGGAACTCGGCTCCCCCTATGACTTGGTGAAGTGGGTCAGTCAGAACGGCAAGCTGCCGGTGCCGAATTTCTCCGCGGGTGGGATCGCCACGCCGGCGGATGCGTCACTCGTGATGCAGCTTGGGGCAGAGGCGGTGTTCGTGGGCTCGGGCATCTTCAAGTCGTCGGACCCGGCGCAACGCGCCAAAGCCATCGTCCGCGCCACTACCCACTACAACGAGCCGCAAGTGGTGGCCGAGTGCTCCGCCGAAGTCGGCGAAGCCATGAAAGGCCTGGACGTGCAGAAGCTCGATCCCAAGGAGTTATTGCAGACGCGGGGGTGGTGACAAAACCCCGTCCGTAGTCCTTGGTCCGTTGTCCGTTGCATGTGCCAAAGTTGCCGCAGCACCGGAGGAAACAAACCAGGCGTAACTGGGTACGTCTGCTGTGAGACTGACTCTGCCAGAAGGCAAATGTGAAATTTCGAGACGTAATTAACATGATAGAGCAGGACGGGTGGAGATTGGTCAGAACGGCGGGCAGTCATCGGCAGTACAGACATTCGATTAAGCCTGGAACCGTGACAGTAGCCGGCAAGCCGAATCTCGACGTGCCGCCGGGTACGCTTAACAGCATCCTCAAGCAAGCAGGATTGAAAGGACAACAGCCTCGATGAAATACCTTGTCGTTATCGAAAAAGGCGGGAACAGTTTCGGTGCGTACGTGCCGGACCTACCCGGCTGCGCCGTTGTGGGGGAAACGCGCGAGGAGGCCTTGCAGCTAATTCGCGAGGCCATGGCGCTTCATATCTCTAGCATGCGGGAACAAGGCGATCCCCTCCCGGAGCCGGCTTCAACTACCGAGTATGTACAGGTTTGAAGGGGCACGGTCGGTCAGGCGCGAAATTGATGTCTGGAACTAGGACACCGAGGAACTGTTGCTGACGCGCAGGTAGTATAGAGTGCGAGTCAACCACGGACAACTGACCACTGACCACTGACCACTGACAACTGACAGCATTCTTTTTCCAATGAACAACGGCCAACAACCCGTAGGAATTCTCGCTATTCAGGGCGACTTTGCCATGCATGCTAAAATGTTGGACGCCATGGCGGTGCCTTGGATGCTGGTGAAGCACCCCGCGGACCTCGAAGCAGTTAGTGGACTCATCATGCCGGGCGGTGAGAGCACGACGATGCTGAAATTCTTTGCCAATGAAGGCATGGGCACGGCCATCAAGGAATTCGCCGCCAAGGGGAAACCAATTTACGGCACCTGTGCGGGCGCGATATTGTTGGCGAAAGAAGTTTTGAACCCGCCGCAGGAGCGGTTGGGTCTGATCGATATCGCCATTGAGCGCAACGCGTACGGACGCCAGATCGACAGTTCTGTGCAGGCGGGAGAGTGTCCCGATCTCGCCGATCATCCCGTGGAGATGGTTTTCATCCGCGCGCCCATCATCCGCCGCGTGGGAGAGGGCGTACGAGTGCTGGGCCGGTGCGGGAACTTGCCCGTCCTGGTGGAGCAGGGAAACATCCTGGCGGGGACGTTTCACCCTGAGCTAACAGATGACCCAACGGTGCATCAATACTTTTTGAAGAAAGTGCGTGATTAGATCATTTAGTGATTTAGTGATTTGGTGACGTAGGACTCGACTTGTAGTGGACATGCCGGGTACCGGTGTCATTTGCGAGACACGGCGCTCCCACGTCCAGTCATTCCCGCGAAGGCGGGAGTCCATTCCGCAAGTCATTGGAAATGCGCCGCCGACGGACTGGATTCCCGCCTTCGCGGGAATGACCCGTGTTCCGAAGGGAATTCCATTTCCAATGACACCAGTGCCACATGGCGCGCCCGCTTGACAAAGGATATGGAAGAGGATGAATTTTTCGGACCATCGCCAAATTACCAAATCACTAAATCGCTAAATCACCTAATCTGCTTAGAATGAAATGACTGAACCTAAAAACCCTCCGGTGAAGATTCTGTTTGTTTGCATCGGCAACTCTTGCCGAAGCCAGATGGCGGAGGCGTGGGCAAACCACTTTGGCAACGGCAGGGTGCAGGCTTCGAGCGCCGGCTCTCATCCTTTCGGCTCGATCGTAAAGGACACTCACACGGTGATGAGCGAAAAGAGAATTTCCCTTGACGGGCAGTGGTCAAAGGGCTTGCATGATGTTGCGGTGGCGGAAATGGACGTGGTGGTCGGCATGGGATGTGAAGTCGAGTGCCCCGTGCCCGTGGGCTTCAAAGGACGCGTGGTGGATTGGAATATCCCCGACCCCTACGGCCGGGGCATTGAATCCTTCCGGAATGTGCGCGACATGATCGAGCGGCAAGTGCTGGGGCTGTTCGCTGACCTCATTGCTCCTGATG